>JAFYOZ010000079.1 GCA_017547705.1 Oscillospiraceae bacterium | reverse complement strand
GGAGATTTGCTTTCTTACAAATCCGGAGGATTTTGAAAATTATCAGAAGAATAAAGAAAAAATCGCGGACGATATTGCAAGGAGCATAGTGGAGGGTTTTGGAGAAAAATACCACAGCATGGAAAATGTAACCGCAAAAAAGATGAAGCCGAGAATTGCGGTAAAGGGTACGGATTTTCTTTTTGGAGAGGGAGTTCTTCTTCCGTAAAAATAAAAAGGGTGGATAAAATCCACCCTTTTTTGTGTTATTTTGCTTTTGGAAGGCTCCAGTGAAAATGTGCAGCCATAAGTCTTAATAACAGAACTGTTCCGGCGCCGCCGATTATTGCGGCAGACTGTCCGAAAAAGTTCCAGAGTATTATGCATACAACAGCGCCGATTATGGAAGCTGTTGCATAAAAATGCCTTACCAAAACGGCGGGAGTATCCTGCGCAAGGACATCGCGAATGATTCCGCCGCCAACACCGGTTATAACTCCAACGAAAATCAGAAGGAAAATACTGTCTCCAAAACCGGAAAGATATGCGCTTTCTATTCCGACGACGGTAAAAATTCCAAGACCGAGAGAATCCATAACAAGAAGGATTTTTTCATATACGCCGCTTTTATCAAAAAGAAAACGGCGCACCGCAGGGATAAATACCAGAAGGGAAACGAAAATTGCAACAGAGGCATAAATCGGATTTCTGAAAGTTGCCGGAGGGGTTATTCCAAGAACGATATCACGGATTGCGCCGCCGCCAACAGCAGTTACAAGGCCAAGAACGGCAACGCCGAAAATATCCATTTTCTTTGAAAGAGCAACCATCGCACCGGAAACAGCAAAAGCAACGGTTCCGATAAGTTCAAAAAGAAGAAAAAGTTTTTCCTGCATAAATATCTCCAAAAATTTATTATAATTGGATTTTTATTACTGATTTTTCAGCTTTTCAACAAGGGTGCGGATTGCGTTTCCGCGGTGGCTGATTTTGTTTTTTATCTCCGGATCAAGTTCCGCTGTGGTACAGCCGTATTCCGGAAGATAAAAATAGGGGTCATATCCAAAACCGTTTGCTCCTGCGCGGTTTTCGGTAATTTCGCCATGAAGATATCCCTCTGCGGAGATGGTCTTTCCGTCCGGATATACAAGAACGATTGCGCAGGTATAGTGTGCCTTTTTGTTTTCCTTATCACGGAGTTTTTCGAGAAGGAGTTTGTTATTTGCTTCGTCGTCACCATGATGTCCGCAGAATCTTGCGGAATATATTCCCGGAGCACCGTCGAGAGCATCAACACAAACTCCGCTGTCATCAGCTATTGCGCAGCAGCCGGAAATTTCGGAAATTTCTCTTGCTTTTTTCTCTGCGTTTTCGAGGAAGGTGGAACCGTCTTCGACGGTTTCGTGGTCGATTCCGGCTTCTTTAAGAGAAAGAATCTCATCAAAATATTCTCCGAGGATGGCTTTCATCTCAACAAGTTTATGGGCATTATTGGATGCAATAATAAGTTTCATATAGTAATCTCCTATCAAAAAAGTCCGGTGATTTTTCCGTTTTCATCAACGTCGATTTTTTCTGCTGCAGGAACTTTTGGAAGACCGGGCATGGTCAGGATATCTCCGGTAAGAACAACGATGAATCCTGCGCCGGCAGAAATTTTAACGTTTTTAACAGTAACCTTAAAACCTTCCGGTGCGCCGAGTTTTGTGGCGTCATCGGAGAAGCTGTATTGGGTTTTTGCGATGCAAACAGGAACTTTATCATAGCCAAGCTTTGTAAGCTGTTCAATCTGCTTTTTTGCATTGGGCATAACGGTTATTCCGTCGCCGCCGTAAATTTTCTTAACGACGGATTCGATTTTTTCTTCGATGGTGCAATCGAGGTCATAAGAGAATGTAAAATCGCCTTTTTCCTCATCGCAAAGACGGACAACTTCTCTTGCAAGAGCTTCGCCGCCTTTTCCGCCTTCTGCCCAAACGGTTGAAAGAACAACGTTTACGCCAAGTTCCCTGCATTTTTCGATGATGAAGTTAACTTCGTTATCGGTATCGGTGGGGAAGCGGTTTACTGCAACAACACAGGGGAGTTTATATACGTTTTTGATATTGGAAACATGGCGAAGAAGATTCGGGATACCTTTTTCGAGAGCTTCGATATCCTCGAATCCAAGCTCCTTTTTATCGCGGCCGCCATGCATCTTAAGAGCACGGATAGTTGCAACGATAACAACAGCATCGGGGGTAAGACCAGCCATGCGGCATTTTATATCGAGGAATTTTTCTGCGCCAAGGTCTGCACCAAAGCCTGCTTCTGTAATGGTGTAATCTCCCATCTTAAGGGCAAGCCTTGTTGCCATTACGGAGTTACAGCCGTGTGCAATATTTGCAAAAGGTCCGCCGTGAACAAATGCAGGAGTTCCTTCAAGAGTCTGAACAAGGTTCGGTTTGATGGCATCCTTAAGAAGAGCAGTCATGGCTCCCTGTGCATTAAGCTGTCCGCAGGTTACGGGTTTATCATCGTAAGTATAGCCGACTATGATTCTGGAAAGTCGCTCCTTAAGGTCTGTGATGGAATCCGAAAGGCAGAGAACAGCCATAATTTCGCTTGCTACGGTGATATCAAAACCGTCCTCACGGGGAACGCCGTTTGCTTTTCCGCCCATGCCGTCAACAACAAATCGAAGCTGTCGGTCGTTCATATCAACACAGCGCTTCCAGGTGATTTTTCGGACATCGATTCCAAGAGCGTTTCCCTGCTGGATGTGGTTATCGAGCATTGCGGCAAGAAGGTTGTTTGCTGCGCCGATTGCATGAAAATCCCCGGTAAAATGGAGATTTATATCCTCCATGGGAACAACCTGAGCATAGCCGCCGCCTGCGGCACCGCCTTTAATTCCAAAAACCGGGCCGAGAGAAGGTTCACGAAGAGCAACGGTTACGTCTTTTCCGATGCGGCGAAGTCCGTCTGCAAGACCGACGGTGGTGGTGGTTTTTCCTTCACCGGCGGGAGTTGGAGAAATGGCTGTTACAAGAACAAGTTTTCCGTTTTTTCGTTCGGTTTCATTAAGAAGCTTCGGATCGATTTTTGCCTTATATTTTCCGTATTGCTCAAGATATTTTTCGTCAACATGAGCAAGCTTTGCAATCTCTGTTATGGGCTTCATTTCACAAGCCTGTGCAATCTCAATATCGGTTTTTAATTCCATTAAATCATCCCTTTCGGATAATATATAACTATATTTAACATTATTAATGTTGCTTTGTCAAGGCAGTAAAAACAACCTTTTAAAAGGGTTGAAACAGTAAATCCCGTGTATTATAATGGTTATATAAAATCCGGAAGGAGAAAGTTTTATGAAGTTTAACGTTGATTCAAAATTTATTGTTGATTGTTTTAAAGATATTGTAAATACTCCAAGTCCCGTTGGCTATTATATAAAGATGAACCCGGTTCTTGAAAAATATGCCGCCATGTTCGGCCAGAAGGTTACCTATGACAACAAGAGCACAGCATATATCACCCTTGATGGCGAAGATGACTCAAAAACCGTTCTTATCGGAGCACATCCGGATACTCTCGGCATGGTAATCAGAACCATAGACCCTAACGGAATGCTTCGTGTTCGCCAGCTTGGGGGACTCAACTTCAGCAGTCTTGAGGGAGAAACCGTAACCGTTCATACCCGCGACGGAAGAGAATATACCGGACTTTTTACCTGCCAGAGCCATTCTGTTCATGTTTTTGACGATGCAAGAACTCTTCCGAGAGATGAAAACACCATGATGGTCATTCTCGACGAAAAAATTAATTCTAAAGAGGACGTAAGAAAACTCGGAATCCGCAACGGAGATTTTATTTCCGTCGATCCCCGTTTCCAGATGACGGAAAACGGCTATATCAAATCCCGTTTTATCGACGACAAAGCCGCTGTTGCCTGCTGTTTCGCAATGCTTAAGTATCTTTATGAAAATAATCTTAAGCCGAAATACAGAACCATTCTTGCGTTCCCGTATTCCGAAGAAATCGGCATGGGCGGAACCTACGTTCCTCCGGAAGTTTCCGAATACGTTGCTGTTGATATAGGTCTTATCGGTCCGGGATATGACGGAAATGAATACGCTGTTTCAATCTGTGCAAAAGATGCGGCAGCTCCCTATGATTTTGAACTTACTAACCGCATCATCGGATATGCAGAAAAAGCGGAATGCGATTATGAGATTGATGTATATTATCATTACGGAACCGACGCAAACGCAGCAGTCAGAGCGGGAAATAATCTCCGTGCAGCAACCTTCGGAATGGCTGTATGGTGCAGCCACGGAATGGAAAGAACCCATATTTCCGGCCTTGAAAATACGACGAATCTTCTTGTTGCATACGTTCTTGATATTTAAAAAAGCTATAAAAAAGTCCGTGCTCAAATTTGAGCACGGACTTTTTGCTTTTGAGCACGGAGCACCTTTGTTGATTTTATAAACAGCCGGTGATATAATATTTTTCAGAAAATCCGAAAGAAACAGGAGAAAACAAAATGAAGATTCTTGTAATCAACGGAAGCCCAAAAGGAAAATACAGCATCACTTTACAGACTTTTAAATACCTCGAAAAACTTCATCCGGAACACGAATTTTCCGTTCTGGATGCAGGACAGAAGATAAAATCCATGGAAAAAGATTTTTCCGCAGCAAAAGAGGCCATAGAAAAAGCGGAACTGATAGTCTTTTCCTACCCGGTTTATACCTTTATTGCACCCTGCCAGCTGCACCGTTTTATCGAGCTTATGAAAGAAAACGGCGTTAAAACAGAGGGGAAATTTGTAACCCAGTTTTCAACCTCGAAACATTTTTATGATATAACCGCCCATAATTATATCCGGGATAACTGCTTTGATATGGGCATGAAATATATCAAAGGACTTTCTGCGGATATGGACGACCTTCTTTCAGAAAAAGGCCGGAAAGAGGCGAAAGAATTCTTCGATTTTGTAATATGGAACGCAGAAAACGGTTTTTATGAAACTGCGCCGAAGAAATCTTCTGTGCCGAAAAATATTCCCGTTTCTGCTGCGGAAAAATCCGACGAAGAAAAACACGGCGACGTTGTTATAATTACCGACTGCGAACCGGAAAATGAACAGCTTAAATCCATGATAGAGCGTTTTTCTGCGGTTTTTCCGAGGAAAACAAGGGTTATCAATATTCGCGAATATCCTTTTTCCGGCGGATGTCTCGGATGCTTTAACTGCGCGGTCTCGGGTAAATGTGTATATAAAGACGGTTTTGATGAGTTCCTTCGCAACGAAGTGCAAACAGGCGAAGCCATTGTTATTGCCTTTACCGTAAAAGACCATTTCATGGGTTCCGTATTTAAGATGTATGACGACCGCCAGTTCTGTAACGGACACAGAACCGTAACAATGGGTATGCCTTTTGGATATCTTGTTTCCGGAAATCTTTCCGAAGAGGAGAACCTTAAAACAATAATCGAGTCAAGAGCACAGGTCGGCGGAAACTTCCTTGCCGGTGTTGCAACAGATGAGGAAAATCCGGATGAAGAAATCGAACGCCTTGCAAAAACCCTTAACTATGCCATCGAAAACAAATATGTTCCACCGCAAAATTTTTATGGAATCGGCGGAATGAAAATCTTCCGTGATCTTATCTGGCAGATGCAGGGAATGATGAAAGCAGACCATAAATTCTATAAATCCCATGGCCAGTATGACTTCCCACAGAAAAAATGGCCAAGAATGCTCGCAATGTATGCCGTTGGCGCTATGATCGGAAATCCGAAGATAAAAGCAAAAATGGGTAATAAAATGAACGAAGGTATGCTTATGCCCTATAAAAAACTGCTTGATAAGCTTGATGAAAAATAATATATAAAAACACAAAAGCCTCTTTTGCCGATTGACAAAAGAGGCTTTTGCTTGGTTGGGGTGGCGGGATTCGGACCCACGAGATGCAGGAGTCAAAGTCCTGTGCCTTACCGCTTGGCGACACCCCAGTATCGCTATTTTGCTATAGTAAAAACGCCCACAGCTTTTAACTATGGGCGTACAAATTTTAAATGGGGTGGAGGGTGGGATTCGAACCCACGGTCTTCAGAGCCACAATCTGACGCGTTAGGCCAGCTACGCTACATCCACCATATCGGCAATTTTATAAAAATTGCCTTGGCGCGCCGTGAGGGACTCGAACCCCCGGCCCTCTGCTTAGAAGGCAGATGCTCTATCCAGCTGAGCTAACGGCGCAAGTTGGAGCGGATGAGGGGAATCGAACCCCCCTATCCAGCTTGGAAGGCTGGCATTCTACCAATGAATTACATCCGCATAACGCACGAATAATTATAACAAAAGGTTTTGGATTTGTCAACAGCAAAAACGGCTTAATTTAATATTTTTTATTTTAAAACAAAATTTCTATTGTCTAATAGAAGAAAAAGTAATATAATCTTTTTATATAATACCATATTATGCCCAAAATTAACAGGAAGTTAACCAAAAAAGCCAAAGAAACGGGTATAATCTATACATTATGAAAGGAGGCGCCGCGATGAAGGAAAAACTTTTAAAAATCGCCGCACTGGCCCTTGCCCTTATTCTTGTTTTCTGTTCCTGCAGCAGAATCGATCCGGAGGATGAAGAAACAAACCCGGAGGAATTCAGCTGGGAGATGCTTGATATTTCCCTTGTTGTTGATGGAATCTATGCAAAAATCGATATAAGCAGACTTACAAGTTCGAGCGTTTCTATCATTGATGATAAAACGACTCTTACAGAGCAGTATTATCTCAACCTTGATAATATCATTACATACGAAGTCCGTTCCGCAGATGGAAAATACGGCGTTGCGGATGTCATCATAATCCGTCCGAAGGAAGGCTTCGCAAACGAGGTTATGGATGCTCTCGAAATGAGAAAGGACGACCGTATCAACGAATTCCTTAACTATGACGTATATGATTCCTATGCAATCGCTCTTGAAGCAGAAATTTATCAGGCAGGAGAGCTTATTGTAATGCTTATGCTCTCCGATGAAAACAAAGCTGTAGCAAAGGAACTTATCGACTATTATCTTCCCTGATACCGAAAGGAACATAAATGAATAAAATCATAAACTTTTGGAAAAAACTCTCCAATAAAAAACGCGGATTTCTTTTTATCCTTGCCGGAATGATATGCCTTTTTGGCTGTCTCGTTCTGCTGATTTTTACCGAGAGCATTTTTTCAACAGTTCTGCTATATTTTTCCCTTGGATTTAATATAATTGGCCTGTATATCCTTATGTGGGTAAAAGACAGGAGGAACAAAAATGACAAAGAGTGAGGTACTTCGAAGAACATGGGTTGATATTTCCCTTGATTCCATCGAATACAACTTCAGAAAAATAAAAGCCCATGTGGGCAAATCCATGATAATGGCCGTAGTAAAAGCAGATGCTTATGGCCACGGCGACAGAATGACTGCGCCTTTCCTCGAAGATGCCGGTGCAGATTGGTTCGGAGTATCAAACCTTGGGGAAGCTCTTGGAATCCGCGAAAGCGGCGTTACAAAGCCGATTCTCATTTTTGGCAACACCCCGGCGGAATGTGTTGGCGACCTTGCAAAATGGAACATAACCCAGACAGCATATTCTCTTCGCTATGCAAAGGAACTTTCCGATGAGGCAAAAAAACTCGGCGTTACCCTTGATGTGCATCTTAAGTTCGATACCGGAATGGGAAGAATCGGTTTTGTGTGTTCAGAGGATAATTTTGATATCGCAGTTAAAGAAGCGGAAGAAACTGCAAAGCTTCCGAACATAAAAGTTACCGGAGCTTTTACACATTTTGCATCCGCAGACGAACCTTTTCCGGAAGGCGTTGCATATACAAAGCTCCAGTTCGACCGTTTTTGCCGTGTTTGCGATGCGCTTAAAGCAAGAGGAACCGACGTCGGAATCCGCCATTGCTGCAACAGCGCCGCAGTGCTTTGCTATCCGGAGATGCATCTTGATATGGTTCGTCCGGGTGTTATTCTTTATGGACTTTATCCCTCTTCCAACGAGGAGGTCACCTGCAGGATGAAGCTTCGTCCCGCAATGGAACTTCGTACCGTTGTAAGCATGACAAAGGATTATGAAAAAGGCTGCTGTATAAGCTATGGAAGGCGCTTTACTGCGCCGGAAGATATGCGTGTTGCATCAACTGCCATCGGTTATGCGGACGGATACCACCGTCTTCTTACCAACAAAGGAAGAATGATAGTACGCGGAAAATATGCTCCCGTTGTGGGAAGTGTCTGTATGGACCAGACCATGCTCGATGTTTCCGAAATTCCGGAAGCGGAAGAAGGAGATATCGTAACGGTTTTCGGCAAAGACGGAGATGCTTGCGTTTCTGTTGATGAAGTTGCAACCCTTGCGGGAACCATAAACTATGAGATAATCTGCGCAGTTTCCCGCCGCGTTCCAAGATGCTATTATCTCCACGGAGAAAACATACACAACTTTGACTATGCAAGGTGGAAGGAAAAATGAGTTTTGAAATTATAAAACTTTCGGAAAAAGACGCTTTTTCCGCATCGGAGATTGAAAAACTCTGTTTTTCTCACCCCTGGAGCGAAAACACCCTTGCATCGGAAATGGAAAGCCGCTTTTCTGATTTCTTCGGGGCTTTTGATGGAGAAAAACTTGCCGGATACATCGGAGGAAGAACCATCGCAGGAGAAACGGAGATTTTTAACGTTGCGGTTTCTCCGGAATACAGAAGAAAAGGAATCGGAAGAAAGCTTATCGAAAAATTTATCGAGGCTTCTAAAGAAAAAGAAACCCAGGTTATTTTTCTCGAAGTAAGAGCAAGCAATCTTCCGGCGATAAATCTTTATGAGGGAGCGGGATTCGTTTTCTGCGGAATCAGAAAAGATTATTATGATGACCCGAAGGAAAATGCGATTTTAATGCGCCTTGCCTTTGATGGAACACAGGAATTTGAAGAATGGGACGATGATTAAATCTTCCGTGCTCATAAAAATAAAAGCCGTGCTCAAAAATGAGCACGGCTTTTTTGCGCTTGTTTTTTAAGAAAAATTATTTGCCAAGTTCCTTAAGACAATGTTCACAGATGTTTTTGCCTTTAAAATCAATTACGCCATCGGCGCTGCCGCAGAAAACACATGCAGGCTCGTATTTTTTAAGCATAATGGTGTTTTCATCAACATAGATTTCAAGGGCGTCTTTTACTTCGATGTTGAGGGTTCTTCTAAGTTCGATAGGCAAAACAATTCTTCCAAGTTCATCGACTTTTCTGACAATACCGGTTGATTTCATTATAAATCCCTCCCATAATTTGACAAATTTGTAATTTTAATATACAGTAATTTCCTTTTTTTGTCAAGAATTGGCGGAAAAAATTAAGAAATTTTTTAAAAAACAGGAGGTGCACCTCATGGGAAAATTCTTTTTTGCTGCGCTTGTTGTTTCGATGATTTTCGGTTTTGCAACGGGAAGATTGGATAAGGTTTCTGCCGCGGCGCTGGAAGAATCTTCCCATGCGGTGGAACTTTCGATAAAGCTTTTGGGTTCCCTCTGTTTTTGGAGCGGAATTATGAAAGTTGCAGAAAAAAGCGGAATGGTGGATGCTCTTCGGTATCTTCTGATGCCGCTTTTAAAGTTGATTTTCCCCGGAATAAAAAACGAGAAAAAGGCCCTTGGAGCAATTTCCATGAATCTTGCATCAAACCTTCTCGGACTCGGAAATGCGGCAACGCCTTTTGGAATTTCCGCTATGAGGGAGCTTCATAAACTTTCCGGTTTTTCCTCCGCCGCAACAAAAGAGATGGTCTGTTTTGTGGTGATGAACACCGCTTCTC
>JAFYOZ010000078.1 GCA_017547705.1 Oscillospiraceae bacterium | reverse complement strand
GCTCCGGAAGTTTATAGCGCAGACACCGATTATTATTCCTTTAACGTTTCCAGCGATAAAATGTATTATTTCTATGGTGAAGAGGGCTGGAACCCGGAAGAATCCACCTGGAACGGATATACCGCAAAGATGGTTGATTACGGATATTGCGGCGCCGGCGAAAACAGAAAGAACGTTTCCTGGAAGATTAAAGATAAGGTTCTTATCATCACCGGCGAAGGCGCAATAAGCGATTTTAGCAGAATAAGCACTTCGGATAAAGGTTGGCAGACAGAAGCGCCCTGGCGCTATTTTGCTGATAAAATAAATGCTGTTTCCATCGGAGAGGGTATCACTCATATCGGTAAAATGGCTTTCTATGAATGCGATTTTATAACCAGCGAGGTTGTTCTTCCGGAAAGCCTTGTTTCTATCGGAAGAATGGCTTTTGAAGGCTGCAGCGGAATTGGCGAAAAAATTACCATTCCGGAAAATGTTGAATCCATCGGAGAAAACGCATTCTGCTCCGTTTCTGTAAAAGAATATGTTTTTGAGGGCGATGCTCCAAATGTATATCCTGTTGACAATACATACAGAACTTTTGACAGCGACGTAACCATCTATTATTCAAGAGATAAATCCGGTTGGGAAATCAGCACCGACGGAAGATGGAACGGCTATACTGCAAAAGTACTTGGTGGAGAGAACATTCTTGCAAGAGGATATTGCGGCGCAGAGGGCGACGGAACAAATCTTGAATGGATTCTTGATAAAGACGGTGTTCTTACCATAAGCGGCCATGGCGCAATGGCAGATTACGGATTAAGATACAATAATGGCGGAGCAATCACTCTTGCTCCTTGGGGACAGTATCCGGAGGAACTTAAAACTCTTGTTCTTTCCGAAGGAATCACGACCATTGGTGTTTATGCTTTCTATGGATGCGGATTCACCGGAAATCTTGTTATTCCGGAGAGTGTAAAAGTTATAAATGGCAGCGCATTTTCCTACTGCTATAAATTTGATGGAGACCTTGTTATCCCGAAAAACGTTGAAACTATCGGAAACTATGCTTTCAGAGGTTGCTCCGGTTTTAAAGGAACTCTTACCATCGGAAGCGGCGTAAAAACCATAGGAAAAGAAGCTTTTGAAAGCTGCAAAGGATTCACCGGAGATCTTGTTATCCCGGAAAACGTAACCAGCATCGGAACAAAAGCGTTCTATGAATGCACGGGCTTTAACGGAAGCTTTATCCTCAGCGAAAATCTTGAAAAGATTGAAGAATATACATTCTATAGCTGCAGCGGATTTACCGGAGATATTGTTATTCCGGAAAAAGTGACCGTAATCGGAAACTATGCTTTTGCATACTGCACCGGTCTTAACGGAACAATCACTTTTGGAAACAATGTTCAAACCATTGAAAAATGTGCTTTCTATAACTGCAAGAACGTTTCCGGAACCATTACTGTTCCGGAAAGTGTAGAAAGCATCGGCGGCTTTGCATTTTATGGCTGCGGAATAACGGATGTATATTTTAAAGGCGATGCACCTTCCGTTATTAAAGCAAGCGAAAGTTCCAGAAGCTTTGAAAAAACCGTAACAATAACCTATCATTACGAAAAGGACGGTTGGAACCTTGATGATGACGGAAAATGGATGGAATATAAAGTATTTATCATCTATAAATACGGCGACATCAACGGTGACGGAAAAATCAACGTAATCGATGCAAATATGGTTCGTAAAGCGGCAGTAAAAAAGATTGCCCTTACCGATGAACAGAAAGTTTCTGCGGATGTTAACGGCGACGGAAAGGTAAACGTAATCGACGCAAACATCATCAGAAAATATGCAGTAAAACTTATCACTTCTTTCCCGGTTGAAGGATAAAATATCTGTTTTTTGACTAAAAATTAATAGAAAAATTCATAAAAAACGCCCAAAAGTGCTTGACAGTTGGGCGTTTTTCCTTTATAATAATAAAGTAATTGTAAAGCAAATCACTTTACAAAAAGGAGGTGAACACAATGCCGAAGGATATGAACATTTCTCTGCTCTTTGATTTTTACGGTGAGATTCTTACCGAAAAGCAGCAGGACGTTATTGATTATTATTATAACGACGACCTCTCTCTTGCAGAGATTTCCGAACATCTCGGTATCACAAGGCAGGGTGTTCGCGATTCCATAAAAAGGGCGGAGGCAACTCTTCTTGAAATGGAAGATAAGCTTGGCCTTGCAAAAAGATTCCGCGAGATTCAGCGCGGTCTTGATACCATCATCAGCGAAGCCCACGCTATCGAGGACGACAGCATACGCGGAGCGACTATCCGTGAAATTACCCAGCACACCATGAAAATCGTGGAAGTTGCCGGTCATCTTAATGATTAACGGAGAGAGAATATGGCATTTGAAGGTTTATCCGATAAGCTTTCCGCTGTTTTCAAGAAACTGAAAAACAAAGGTAAGCTTACAGAAAGCGACGTAAAATCCGCAATGCGCGAAGTTCGTCTTGCTCTTCTTGAGGCAGACGTAAACTATAAAGTCGCAAAGGATTTCGTTGCAAAAGTCAGCGAAAGAGCTGTTGGAGCAGAGGTTCTTGAGAGTCTTACTCCTGCACAGCACGTAATCAAAATAGTAAACGAGGAACTTACCGCTCTGATGGGCGAATCCAATGCAAGAATCCAGTATTCTTCAAAGATTCCCACCATTATTATGATGGTCGGTCTTCAGGGTTCCGGTAAGACTACCCATTCGGGAAAACTTGCTCTTCATTTCAAGAAAATGGGCAAGAGACCTCTTCTTGTTGCATGCGACGTTTACCGTCCTGCAGCAATCGATCAGCTTAAGGTTGTTGGAAGCCAGATTGACGTTCCTGTTTTTGAAATGGGACAGATCGAGCCTCTTACCATCGCAAAAAAAGCTGTTGCACATGCAAAAGACTACGGTAACGATATCGTAATTCTGGATACGGCGGGCCGTCTTCATGTTGATACTGAACTGATGGACGAACTTCAGGGACTTAAAGATGAATTTAAGCCGGAAGAAATCCTCCTCGTAATCGACTCTATGACCGGTCAGGACGCAGTTAACGTTGCGGATACCTTTAACCAGAAGCTCGGTATTACAGGTACCATTCTTACCAAGCTGGATGGCGATACCAGAGGCGGTGCTGCTCTTTCTGTAAGAGCTGTTACCGGTGCACCGATTAAATTTATCGGTACCGGCGAAAAACTCACCGATCTTGAAACTTTCCATCCCGACCGTATGGCTTCAAGAATCCTCGGAATGGGCGACGTTCTTACTCTTATTGAAAAAGCGGAAGAACAGTTCGACGCAAAACAGGCTGAGGAAATGGCCAAGAAAATGGGAGAAAATAGCTTTGACCTTAACGATTTGCTTGAGCAGATGAAACAGGTTAAAAAGATGGGTTCTCTCAGCACCATTGTTTCCATGCTTCCCGGAGCAAAAGCAAAGCTTACCGATGAGCAGGAAGCGGAGGGTGAAAAACAGCTTCGCAGAACCGAAGCAATCATCAATTCCATGACAAAAAAAGAGAGGGCAAAACCCTCCATCATCGACGCAAAACGCAAGAGAAGAATTGCAGCAGGTTCCGGAACAGAGGTTTCTGATGTTAACCGCCTTCTTAAGCAGTTCGAGCAGATGCAGAAGATGATGAAACAGCTTTCCGGCAACGGAAAACAGGGCAAAAAAATGCGCCAGATGCTTAGCCAGATAGAAAACCGCGGCGGCTTTGGAAGTGGAATGCCCTTTTAATCAAAGGTCTTTAGGCGATATGCCAAATGATAAAAAGTTTTAAATTTTATTTAACCATAGGAGGAAAAAATCATGTCCGTTAAAATCAGACTGCGCCGCATGGGCGCTAAAAAAGCTCCCTTTTACAGAATCGTAGTAGCAGATTCCCGTTATCCCAGAGATGGCCGTTTCATCGAAGAAGTTGGCTATTATGATCCTACCAAAGAACCTTCTGTAATCAAAGTTGATAAAGAGAAAGTTGAAAAATGGATCGCTTCCGGCGCACAGCCCACTGATACCGTTAAAGCTCTTCTTAAAATCGAAGGCGTTCTCTAATGCCGGAGGTTATCAACATGGAAGAACTGCTTGCTGTAATCGCACGCGGCCTTGTTGAAGATAAGGATGCTGTTTCCGTAACCGTTGATGAGCCCGATGAAGAGGGTACTGTTGTTTATCACCTTCACGTTGCCGCATCCGATATGGGAAGAGTAATTGGCCGCCAGGGTAAAATTGCCCGTGCGATCCGCACCCTTATGCGCACAGCCGCAAACCGTGCCGGCAAGAAAGTTGCTGTCACGATTGAATAATTTTTAAACATGTTCCCTCGTCAAAGTTATTTGACGGGGGAATTATGGAATTTATGCGAGGTTTTTTATGAAAAAGCAATTTCTTGAAGTTGGCGAAATCGTTGCAGTTCACGGATTGCGCGGAGATATGCGCCTTTATCCTTGGTGCGATCCGGGCGATATTGAACGCAGCGCAAGAATGTATATGGATGCAAACGGCGAGCAGGAATACCGCGTTATCTATGCGAAACCGCATAAAAACGTATATCTTGTTAAACTTAAGGGAATCGATTCCCCGGAGGAAGCAAGAAAAAATATCGGAAAAATTCTTTATATGAACCGTGATGATATCCCCATGAAAGAGGGAGATTATTTTATCCAGGATATAATCGGACTTAAAGTAACTGATGCCGAAGGCAAAGTTTACGGAGAGATTTCCGATGTTGCATCCACCGGCGCAAACGATATATACTGTGTGCGTGGTGAGGACAACAAAGAAACCTGGATTCCGGCAATTCCGCAGGTTATCGATAAAGTTGACCTTGATGGCGGAATTTTGAGCATCACTCCCATGAAAGGACTTTTTGACGATGAGGATTGATATTGCGACTCTTTTTCCGGAAATGTGTGAAGCTGTGCTCAGCACCAGCATTATCGGAAGAGCAAGAAGAGCCGGTTTTATAGAAATCTATTGCCATAATATCCGCGATTTTTCCGCTGATAAGCATCAGAGGGTGGATTCTGCTCCGTATGGCGGCGGAAACGGAATGCTGATGCAGGCAGACCCGATTTACAGATGCTATGAGCATATCTGTGAAGATGCGTGCTCAAAACCTTTTGTAATTTATATGTCTCCCCAGGGAGCTGTCCTCAACCAGCAGATGGCTGTGGATTTTTCTGAAAATTATGAACATTTGCTTCTCATCTGCGGACATTATGAAGGTGTTGATGAACGAATCATCGAGGAAATTGTTGATAAAGAGGTTTCTATCGGTGACTTTGTTCTTACCGGCGGAGAACTTGGAGCATTGGTGCTCGCAGATGCAGTCGGCAGACTTTGTGACGGCGTTCTTTCCGAAGACGTTTGTTTTGAGGATGAAAGCCATTATTCCGGTTTGCTCGAATATCCGCAATATACAAGACCGCAGGTCTGGCACGGAAAAGAGGTTCCTTCGGTTCTTCTTTCCGGAAATCATAAACTCATTTCCGATTGGCGCCATGAACAGGCAGTAAAACGCACTATGGAAAAACGCCCGGATATGCTTAAAAAAGAGGATTAATATGTTCGGAACGATTATCAATTCGGCTGCTGTTATTCTTGGCGGAATTTTAGGTATGCTTCTTAAAAAAGGCATAAAATCCGAAATCATGGATAACGTTATGAAGGCGGAAGGTGTTGCGGTTTTTATAATCGGAATGAACGGCGTCCTTACCAATATGCTTTCTGTTGGCGAAAACGGAAAAATCACCGAAAACGGTGGACTTATCCTTTTGATAAGTTTAGCTCTTGGTGCGTTTATTGGAGAGGTTCTTAAAATTGATGAGCGTCTTGGAGGAATCGGCACAAAGCTTGAACAAAAGTTTAAATCCGACGGATTTTCCAAAGGGTTTGTTTCTGCATTTATTATTTTCTGCGTTGGTTCCATGAGCATTATCGGGTCCATCAACGACGGACTTTCCGGTGACAGCAGCGTTCTTATTGTAAAGAGCACTCTGGATTTTATAACAGCGATGGTTCTTGCTTCGACTATGGGAATCGGTGTTGTTTTTGCATTTGTTCCGCTTTTTATATATCAGGGAACCATTTCTCTCTTTGCTTCGTATATTAAGCCGGTTATTGAAATGTATCCGGATATGATGACACAATTTTCTATGGTGGGTTATGCCATAATCATGTGCATCGGCATAAACTTTATTGCGGGGCAAAAAATCAGGACGGCGAACCTGCTTCCGGCTATGCTGATTCCGGTGATGTATAATTTGCTTATAATGGTTGAAAATTTGTGGTGATTTTATACAAATAGGCTGAATAAATTTAACAGAGTTATGGAATTTTTATAGAAAATAACCTATTTTGTTGAATTGCTTAAGCTAAATTGTTATAATAAATACAACATAAATAATTTGTATTTGAGGAGAATTATCATATGTATTCTAATGCTGTTAAAGTTCAGAACCAGGTTGGACTCCATGCACGTCCGGCAACCTTCTTTATCCAGAAATCCAATGAGTTCAAATCCTCTATTTGGGTAGAAAAAGACGAAAGAAGAGTTAACGCAAAGAGCCTTCTTGGCGTTCTTTCTCTTGGAATTGTTGGCGGCACCGATATTACCATTATCGCTGACGGCGTTGATGAGGAAGAAGCAGTTAACGCACTTGTAAAACTTGTTGAATCCGGTTTTGCAGACTGATAGATAAAATTTGAAAATTTTTGCGCCGCAAATGATGATATTTGCGGCGCTTTTTGTTATAATGGAACATATTAGGTTTTCTTCTTTTTTTGGAGAAAACAAAAAGGAGGCCGGAAAAATGGATAACCCAAGACTTTCGTATCTTCACGAAAAAACGCTGAGCCTTCCGATGGAACCCGGCGTCTATATTATGCACGATAAAAGCGGAAAGGTAATCTATGTCGGTAAGGCGAAGAAACTTAAAAACAGGGTTACAAGCTATTTCCGCAACGTTGAAAAGCATCTTCCTAAAGTTTATAAAATGGTGGAGCATGTCCACGATTTTGAATATATAGTCACCGACAGCGAATTTGAGGCGCTTATCCTTGAATGCAGTCTTATAAAACAGTATTCGCCGAAGTATAACATCCTTCTTAAAGATGATAAAGGATACAGCTATATCCGTATCTCTCCCGGACCATACAGCAGACTTTCCGGCGTTTTACAGAAAAATGATGACGGCGCGGAATATATAGGCCCATATATTAGTTCCTACGTTGTGCGCCAGACTGTTGCAGAGGCGAATAAAGCTTTTATGCTTCCGACCTGCAACAAAAAATTTCCACAGGAATTTGGCAAGGCAAGACCTTGTCTTAACTATTACATTAAAAACTGCATGGGAGTTTGCAGAGGAAAAATCTCCGAGGCAGAATATAACGAAACCCTTGAAGAGGCTCTCGAATTCATAAAAGGCGGCAGTACGGAATCTGTAGAAAAACTTACGGAGAGAATGTTTGCTGCGGCAGAAGCAGAGGAATTTGAAAAAGCTGCGGTGCTCCGGGATAGAATAAGAGCTATCGAAGGTATTGCAAATAAACAGAAGGTCGTTTTCTCAAAGGTTAAGGAACAGGACGTTATTGCAATCGCAAAAAGCGGAGAAAACTGCTGTGCAGTTGTGCTCAGTTTTCGCGGCGGAAGACTTGTTGATAAGGATGAATACCTCCTTAAGGATTTTGGAACGGAGCCTGCCTTTGTTACGGAATTTATCCAGAGCTTCTATTCGGATAAAACGGAGATACCGAAAGAAATCGCTCTCCATGAAAAATGTGAGGATTCCGGGCTTATGGAAATGTGGCTTTCCGAAAAGGCAGGAAGAAAGGTTTCCATAACCGTTCCGCAAAAAGGCGAAAGAAAACAGGTTACGGATATGGCCTACAACAATGCGGCGGAAAAACTTTCTCATGAAAAGGCAAGAACCAGCAGGGAAGTTGCGGTTCTTGATGAACTGGGAAGGCTTCTTGGAATGGAAAAAGCGCCGGAAATTATAGAGGCATACGATATTTCCAACTTCGGTTCGGAAACGGTTGTTGGCGGAATGGTTGTTTATGAAAACGCAAGACCGAAGAGGAGCGACTATAAAAAATTCTCCATCAAAAATGCCGCAATGCCGGACGACTATGCATGTATGTGTGAAATGATTGAACGCAGGTTCAACCATTATTTTGAGGAGCAGGAAAAGGGAACGGGATTCGGAAGACTTCCGGATCTGATTCTTTTGGATGGCGGCAAAGGACATGTTGCGGCTGTTCAGGAAGTTTTTGAAAGAATGGGAATAACCGTTCCGCTTTTCGGTATGGTAAAAGATGACAGACACAGAACAAGGGCTATTGCAAAAAACGGCGGAGAAATTGCGATTTCTCCGGTTAAATCCGTTTTTAACTTTGTAACTGCGGTTCAGGATGAGGTTCACCGTTTTACTATCGGTTACAGCCGCCAAAAGCACGCTAAAACGAATTTTGAACTTCTTATAACAAAAGCGGAAGGCATTGGTCCAAAACGTGCTGCGGCGCTTTTGAAGCATTTTAAAACCATGAAGGCGATAAAATCCGCAACGGAGGAAGAACTTGCTTCTGCTCCGGGAATGAATGCTTCGGCGGCAAAATCTTTAAGGGAATTCCTTGATGGCGAAGAATAACATTGACATTTATACTGAAAAATAGGATAATAGAGTTATCTCAAACGGAGGTATTTTTATGAGAGTTATTACCGGAACTGCAAAGGGAAAACGCCTTATAACTCCGGAGGGCAGGGATGTTACCAGACCCACCGGCGAAAAAGTTAAAGAGGGTATTTTTTCTTCAATTCAGTTTCTTATAGAAGGCGCTGATGTGCTGGATCTTTTTGCCGGCAGCGGTCAGCTTGGAATCGAGGCTCTTTCCAGAGGAGCCAAATCCTGCGTTTTTGTGGATAGCGCAAAGGTTGCACAAAAATGCATTGCAGAGAATATCAAAAACTGCGGTTTTTCCGAGGAATCCAAACTTAAAACCGGCGATGCGCTTATGTATCTTTCCAGCGCATTTGAAAGATTTGATATTGCTTTTCTTGATCCGCCTTATGCGGCAGAACAGCTTCCGGTTGTTCTTCCTGCACTTTCTAAGGTTATGCGTCCCGGTGGAATCGTTCTTTGCGAAACCGCAAAGAATATCGATCTTCCGGAAGAAGCAGGAAAACTTATCAAAGCGAAAGAGTATCGCTATGGCAGCACAAAAGTGCTTATGTATAAACGCGGCGAGGATTGACGGATGAAAAAAGCGGTTTGCCCGGGTAGTTTTGATCCTATCACAAACGGGCATGTTGACATAATTAAAAGAGCATCGGAACTTTTTGATGAGGTTACGGTTCTTGTTGTAACAAATCCGGATAAAAAATGTATTTTTTCTCCGGAGGAAAGATGCGCACTTATCAAAAAAGCAACGGAGAACATACCCGGAATAAAAGTTGATTGCTTCAGCGGACTTCTTGCGGATTATGTTCGCAAGAATGAAGTCTGTGCAATAGTAAAGGGAATCCGTTCTTCTTCGGATTTTGAATACGAATTCCAGATGGCTCTTGCTAACAGAAGCCTTGCACCTTCTGCGGAAACTGTTTTTATTACTGCAGACCCACAGAATATGTATGTAAGCTCCAGTCTTATAAGACAGATTGCCGCCTTTGGCGGAGATGTTTCGGATTTTGTTCCGAAGAATATTGTTGAGGAAATTGAAAAAAGACTTAAATAAAACAGGGAGGACATAAATTATGCCTATTGAAGAAATCCTTGATCAGCTTGATGAACTTATTGACCGTTCCTGGTCTCTTCCGCTTACCGGCGGCAGATGCGTTGTTGATGCAGACAAAGTTCGCGAACTTCTTGATGATGTTCGCCTTAATCTTCCTACCGAAATCAGACAGGCACAGTCCATCGTAGCAGACAGAACTGCTATCGTTGAAGAAGCAAAAAAAGAAGCAGAAGCAATTATTGCAAGAGCAGAAAAACGCGCAGCAGCTCTTGTTGATGAGGAAGAAATCGTTCGCCAGAGCAAGAATAAAGCTGCAGAAATCACCCAGCAGGCACAGCAGCAGAGCAGAGAAATGCGCCAGTCTGCAAAAGATTTTGTTGACGGCATTCTTAAAAATACCGAGGACGTTCTTGCTGCTTCCCTTAACGAAGTTAAAGGAACAAGAGCAACTTTCCGCCAGCAACAGCAGAAAGCACAGCCGGCTTCCCAGCCCGTTCAGAAATAAGTTTTTTAAAAGCTCCCGTTTTTATCCGGGAGCTTTTTTTATACCATAAATCCCCACGAAGGGCTTTAAAATTTTCAAAAAAATATAAAAAACAGCACCGGAACGCATACTTTTATGGGGTATGCGTTTTTTATTTCCACTTTTCACCAAAAAATGGGCATAAAATCGTGTTTTTCCGCATGAATATGCCAAAAAATTAATTTGTAAATTTTTTCAAATGCTATTGATTTTTTAATTATTTGAGGTATAATAACTATGAAGTGGTGAAACGTGGGGAAAGGTGGCTAAATTTTTCCTAAAAACCACAAAAAATCAGGAGGGAGGGAAGACGATGTTCATCGGTGAATATTACCATAGCCTTGATGAAAAAGGCAGAGTTAATTTTCCGGCAAAGTTAAGAGAAGAGCTTGGTGAACAGTTTGTTATAACAAAAGGCCTCGATGGTTGTCTTTCCGCCTATTCCATGGAGAAATGGGAACGCATGAGCGAAGCTGTTGCGGCTTTGCCCCAGGCGAAGGCAAGAGATCTTAAACGTTTTATGTTCTCTGCCGCAACTGTTGTTAATCCTGATAAACAGGGAAGGGTTATTATCGGACAGACCCTTCGAACCTATGCAAACATAAACAAAGAGATGGCTGTTATCGGTGCTTCCGACCATGTTGAAATCTGGGATAAAGATACATGGATCGAACGCAATGCGGCGATAGATTCCGACGATATTGCCGCAGCCATGGACGAACTTGGATTTTGAGGTGCAGAGTATGAGTGAACTTGATTTTCAGCATATTTCGGTACTTCTTAACGAATGTATCGAACAGCTTGATATAAAACCGGACGGAATATACATCGACGGTACTGCCGGCGGTGCAGGTCATTCCTCCGAAATTGCAAAACGTCTTACGACCGGAAAACTTATCGCACTCGATAAAGACCCGGACGCTATAAAAACCGCAACCGAAAGGCTTGCAAAATACCCTTGCGCCGAGGTTATCCGTTCCGATTTTGCCGAGATTCCCGCAGTTCTCGACAGACTTGGAATTGAAAAAGTAGATGGAGTCCTGCTTGACCTCGGCGTAAGTTCCCACCAGCTTGATGCTGTTGAGCGCGGTTTCAGCTATCATAATGAAGCACCGCTTGATATGCGTATGAGCCAGGAGGGAACTTCCGCATACGACCTTGTTAACAATGCTTCCGGAGCACAGCTTGCAAAGATTCTCTATGATTACGGTGAGGAAAAATTCACCCCGAGAATCGTCAATGCCATTGTTGATGCAAGGGCGATAAAACCTATCGAAACAACTACGGAACTTGCCGATATAGTAAGAAACGCATATCCTGCGGCAGCAAGAAGAGCAAGCAACGGACATCCGGCGCGCCAGACTTTTCAAGCTCTTCGCATATCAATAAATGGGGAACTCGATCGCCTTGAAGAGGCTCTTAACAGAGTTTTTGACAGACTGAATCCCGGCGGAAGATTCGCCATTATAACTTTCCATTCACTTGAGGACAGAATGGTCAAAAGAGCCTTTGCGGAATATACAAAAGGCTGTACCTGTCCTCCGGAATTCCCTGTTTGCGTTTGCGGAAAAACTCCGAGGGGGAAACTTACAACAAGAAAACCTATAGAACCTACTAAAGAGGAACTTGAATATAACCACAGAAGCAGAAGCGCAAAGCTTCGCGTTATCGAAAAACTTTGAGTTTGAGGATTTTTAAAATTTTGAGAGGGGGATAATGTTTTGCAGGCTGAAGTCATATATGACCTTAACAATTTTACTGCAAAAACAGCGGTTGAGCACGATAAAGAACTCAGAACCCGTTCGCTCAGACTTATAAAAAACCGCCGTCAGGAAAAAGCGGTTGCCCCGGTTAAAATCATTCTTGGAGCGGCTGTTGTAATAGCCGTATGTATTGCTATGATATATAGCCAGGTTGTGCTTACAGAGCTTACCAGTGAGGTAGGTTTTTATGAAAGACGAATCTCCGAACTGGATACGGAATATGTAAGACTTCAGAGTGAACTTGAGGCCAGCACTTCTATTAAAACCCTTGAGGAAGCAGCAGAAAATGAACTTGGACTTGCCAAAATAGATTCGAGCCAGGTTGAATATGTTAACCTTACAGGAAGCGACAATATTTCTGTTGCAAGAACCGGAGGAAAATATCTTATTAAAGAGAACTGGGATAAATTTGTTGAATTTATTTCGGAATACTTGCCGTTTTGATTTAATAATAATAACTGAGTAGCGCCGCTGCGGATTATGTTAAGCGGCGCTGTCTTCATAATTGGGGATATGCCCGAAAAAGGGCGTAAACTTGGTGAAAGGAGAAAAAAGTAAGGAAAAATGGGAAAATCACCGAGTGCAGTTACAAAATGGAGAATACTTTTTGCCTGCATTGCTATTTGCTTTATAGGTTTTGGAATACTTTTTGCGCGTCTTTTTAAGCTTATGATAATCGATTCCGAAGAATATCAGCGTCAGGCGGCAGAAAACCAGTTACATATCACGACCATTGCTGCAAAGCGCGGTTCCATCCTTGACCGCAACGGAAATAAGCTCGCAATGAGTACCACCGCATGGACTGTTTGCGTTTCTCCGAAGGAGATTAAAGACGCAAACGAAAAGGCCCTTATAATTTCCGGACTTTCTGAAATCCTTGGGGTTAAAGAGGACTTCGTAAGGGAAAAATGTGAGAGAAACAACTACTATCAGGTAATCAAAACACGAGTTGGAAAAGACCTTGCGGAAGAGGTTATTGCCTTTGCTAGCAACAACGGAATAAAGTCAATATACCTCGAAGAAGACGTTTCCAGAAAATATCCTTATGAAAACTTTGCCGCAACGGTAATCGGATTTGTTAACGATGAAAACACCGGTGCATACGGTCTGGAATCTTACTACAATGAGATTCTCAGCGGAACTTCCGGAAAACTTGTTTCTGCAAAAGACTCCTGGGGACAGGATATGCCTTTTGAATATGACGAACTTTATTCTTCCGAGGACGGAAACAGCATTGTTACAACCCTTGATGAAGGTATCCAGTATTTTGTTGAAAAGCACCTTGAACTTGCGGTTAAGGAACATTCTGTTCAGCAGAGAGCGGCTTGCATCGTTATGGATGTTAATACCGGCGCGATCCTTGCTATGGCAACAAAAGGCGACTTTGACCCCAACAGTCATACGACCCTTCCGGAATCCGTAAAAGAAGAAATTCTTAAACTTCCGGAGGACGAACAGGCTGCTGCAACGCTTGAAGCGCAGTACGCCATGTGGAGAAACAAAGCCATTTCCGACCCATATGAACCGGGTTCCGTTTTCAAGATTATAACTCTTGCTGCGGCTTTGGATTCCAACACAACGACCATCGGCGACAGTTTTACCTGCATTGGTCATGCAAACGTTGCAGACAGAAAAATTTCTTGCTGGAAAACTTTTGGACACGGAACACAGACCCTTGCGGAAGCTGTTCAGAATTCCTGCAACCCGGCTTTCATCGAAATCGGACTTAATATGGGTGTTTCGAACTTCGAAAATTATTTTGAGGCTTTCGGACTTACCGAAAAAACCGGAATAGACCTTCCGGGTGAAGCAACCAGTATTTACTATACAAACGGCATGACGGAGATAAACCTTGCATCAAGCTCCTTTGGACAGACTTTTAAATTAACGCCTATCCAGCTTGTTACTGCTGTTTCTGCGGCGGTTAACGGAGGAAATCTCTATAAACCGTATATCGTTTCCAAGGTAATTTCTGAAGACGGCAGCATTGTTGAAGAATATGAACCCACTCTTGTTCGCCAGGTTATTTCCGAGGAAACTTCTAAAACCGTAAGACAGATTCTTGAAACGGTTGTAAGCGACGGTTCCGGTAGAACCGCGGCGGTTCCCGGATACAGAATCGGCGGTAAAACCGGTACTTCCGAAAAACTTGACCAGACAAACAGCGAAGGCAAGGTTGACAGATACGTTTCTTCTTTCCTTGCTGTTGCTCCGGCAGACGACCCGCAGATAGTTGTTCTTCTCCTCCTTGATGAGGCACAGATGGAGAACCCATACGGTTCCGTTGTTGCGGCTCCGGTAGTTGGCGCAATGCTCGGAGATATTCTTCCTTATATGGGAATTGAACCTAACTATACCGAAGCAGAGCTTGAAGCTATGACCGGAAAAGTTAAAGACGTTACCGGAAGCCTTGTTCATGACGCTATGACGGTTCTTCGTCTCCAGGGATATTCCGTAACCGTAGTAGGCGATGGCTCTGTTGTTGTTGCGCAGTCTCCGGAAGCAAAATCCGAGCTTTCTGCCGGCGGAACCATTACCCTTTATACTGACGAAAGCCTTATTCCGAAAGAAATCGAGGTTCCGGATGTTCTTGGAATGAGCGTTACGGAAGTTAATAATGCAATAATCGGAGCGGGACTCCGTCTTAAACTTATCGGAGTTTCCGAATCCGCCACAAACCAGGTGGCATACAGCCAGACTCCTGCCGCAGGAGAAATGGTAATGCCCGGAACAATAATCGAGGTTTGTTTTACTCTGAAATCTGATGAAACAGAGGGCGACGGATAAACTGATTCTATAAACCAATCGGAGGTGATCCATTTGCTTTTATCCGAACTTTTAAAGGACGTTGAATACACCGGAAAAATCGAAGATGTTGAAATAAAAGATGTTACCGGGGATTCCAGAAGAGTTGAACAGGGAAGTGTTTTTGTCTGCATCAAAGGCGGAAACATTGACGGACACGAATATGCCGCCGCCGCAAAAAGAAACGGCGCCGCATGGATAGTTGCAGAAAGAGATACCGGAATTGAACAGCAGATAATCGTTAAAAACAGCAGAGCCGCTTATGCGGTTATGTGTGCAAATATAAACGGACGTCCTGCAGAGAAGATGAAGCTTATCGGAGTTACCGGAACGAACGGAAAAACTACCATAACTTATCTTATAAAGCATGTTCTTGAATCCGCAGGAAAAAAAGTCGGACTTATCGGAACTATTCAGAACGTAATCGGAGATGTTTCTCTTCCTGCAAAATATACGACTCCGGATGCGGCAGAACTCCATCTTCTTTTTTCAAGAATGGCAAATGCCGGCTGTGAATACGTTGTTATGGAGGTTTCCTCCCAGGCTCTTGACCAAAAAAGAGTAGAGGGCTGTCATTTTGAAACAGCGGTTTTCACTAACCTTACCCAGGATCATCTTGATTATCACGGAAGCATGGAAAATTATTTCGATGCAAAAAAAGAGCTTTTCAGAAACTGCGAAAAAGCGGTTATCTGTATAGATGACGAATACGGAAAAGAGCTTCACAAAGAGCTTGAAATCCCTTCCGTAACTGTTTCTATCGGAGATGTTTCTGCGGATTATACTGCGCATAGCGTTAAGAATGCTTCCGACGGATGCAAATTTGCGATGGTTGGAAACGGCGTTATCGGAAGAGTTAATTTCTCCATGCCGGGAAAATTTTCCGCGACAAACGCAATGCTTGCGGCTGCTGCTGCAATGAACTGCGGACTTACTTTTGAAGAGACCGTTGAAGGACTTAATACCTGCCCCGGAGTTAAGGGAAGGGTCGAGGTTATCCATTCCGGAGATTTTACCGTAATCCGAGATTTTGCTCATGGCCCGGATGCTCTTGAAAAAGTTCTGGATTCCATAAGCGAATGTGCAAAGGGAAGAATAATTACTCTTTTTGGATGCGCAGGAAACCGCGACAGAACAAAACGTCCGAAGATGGTTGCCTCTGTTGCGGCAAAATCTGATTTTATGGTTCTTACCAGCGATAATCCAAGGCATGAATCTGTTGAAGAAATTGCGGCGGATACTCTTCCGGCTATGGAAAAATGCGGTGTTCCGTATCATTATGAGCCGGATCGCTATAAGGCAATAAAATGGGCATTGGAGCATTGTGAAAAAGACGATGTTCTTCTTCTTGCAGGAAAAGGACACGAGGATTATCAGGTGCTAGATTTTGGTACCGTTTATTTTGATGAAAAAGTTATCGTAAAAGATTTTATCGATAAAATGGAAAAATAAAGCGAAGGGGGAATAACGCTTTGCTTCCTTTAAAATTAAGAGAAATTGCAGAGGCCATCGGCGCAAGAACAAATGCAGAGATTCCGGATATTGAGATTACAAATATCTGTACGGATTCAAGAGATGTAAGACCCGGAAGTATTTTTGTTGCACTTTGCGGAGAAAGATTTGACGGTCATGCATTTGTAAAAACCGCCATGGAAAACGGCGCACTTTGGGCTGTTGTTCAAAAAGAAGGAGATTACGGAACGGATAAACTTCTTTTTGTTAACACCACAAGACAGGCTTTTCTTGATATCGCAGGGCTTTATAGAAGCAAATTCAGCCCGAAGGTTTTGGCAGTTACCGGCTCTGTTGGAAAAACAACCACAAGGGAAATGATTGCCGCTGTTATAAAGAGCAGGTATAAGACCCTTAAAACAGAAAATAATCTTAATAATGAAGTCGGTGTTCCAAAAACCATTCTTGAACTTGATGACAGCATCGAAGCGATGGTTCTTGAATTCGGAATGGTAAATCTTGGGGAGATAAGGGAACTTACTGTTCCGGCAAAACCCGATATTGCGGTTATAACCTGCATCGGAACTTGCCATATAGAAAATCTTGGCTCAAGAGAGAACATAAAAAAAGCGAAATTTGAAATTGTTGAAGGCCTTAAAAAAGGCGGAACGCTTCTTCTTAATAAAGATAACGATATGCTTCAGAATGTTTGTCTTCCGGAGTATAATGTGGTATACTATGCTGTTGGAGATACTTCCGCAGATATCGTTGCAAAGGATATTGTTGAGCAGGGAGGAGAAACGGATTTTGTAATCGTTACAAAAGACGGAGAATATCCTGCACATATTCCGGCAATGGGCGAGCACAACGTGCTCAACGCTCTTGCAGGATTCGGTGCCGGCGTTGCCGCAGGCATCGAACCGGAAAATTGCGCCGCTGCTTTGGCTTTCTTTAAGAACACCGGAATGAGGCAGAAAGTTAAAATCTGCCGCGGAGTAACGGTTGTTGAAGACTGTTATAACGCAAATCCGGATTCCATGAAAGCAGCAATGAAGACACTCGGTGCTCAAAAACTTTGCGACGGTGCTCAAAAAATTGCTGTACTTGGAGATATGCTCGAACTCGGTTCCGTTGCGGAAAGTTCCCATTATGAAGTGGGAAAACTTGCCGCAGAAAACGCAGATTTGCTTTTGTGTTACGGAGAGCTCGGAAGACTTATTGCAGCAGGAGCATGGGTGAATGGAATGAGAGAAACAGCGTTCCACTTCGAAACCAAGGAAGAACTCGCAGAAGAACTTAGAAAAATCGCAAAAAACGGAGATATCATCTGGCTTAAGGCAAGCCGCGGTATGAGATTTGAGGATATTGCGGAACTTTTCTATGAAGAAACCTGACAAAACGGAGGATTTAAAATGCAGATTGCACTTTGTGCGTTTATCGCTTTTGTAATAACCGCTCTTTCCGGACACTGGCTTATTCCGGTGCTCAAAAGACTTAACTTTGGACAGAATATTCTTGAAATCGGCCCGAACTGGCATAAAAGCAAAGAGGGAACCCCCGCTATGGGCGGAATTATGTTCATTCTTGGCATACTCCTTTCAAGCGTTGCCGTAATGTTCTTCCTTGCAGATGCTCCTGCAACAGAGAAAATAAAATACGGAAGCGGCCTTGCAATGGCTCTTGGATATGGCCTTCTTGGTTTTGTCGATGACTATACCAAGGTTGTTCGCAAACAGAACGAAGGACTTACCGCAAAACAGAAGCTCGTCGGACAGATTCTTCTTGCTATAATGTTCCTTGTCGGACTCCATTTTTCCGGAACCCTTTCCACCGTTCTTGTTATTCCTTTTGTTGGACAGCTTGATATCGGATTCCTTTATTATCCCCTTGCTGTGTTCATCATTGTTGGTGCTTCCAATGCGGTTAACCTTACCGACGGAATCGACGGACTCTGCTCTTCTGTAACCTTTGTTGCAGCATGCGGATTCATCGTTATGGCAGCAATTCTTGAATATACCTCCATGAGCTTTATGGCAGCTGTTCTTGCCGGCGGCTGTGCAGGATATTTCCTTTGGAACTGCCATCCTGCAAGAGTATTTATGGGAGATACAGGCTCTCTCTTCCTTGGTGGAATGATTTGTGCTCTTGCGTTCGGACTTAATATTCCGATGATACTAATCTTCGCCGGAATCATCTATGTTATCGAAACCCTCTCCGATATTATCCAGATCGGAAGCTATAAAATCAGAAAAAAACGTGTATTCAAAATGGCTCCCATACATCATCATTTTGAGATGTGCGGATGGAGCGAATGGAAAATTGTAATCGTATTCTGCCTTGTTCAGCTTATCGGTGCGGTTATCTCCATTCTTGCGGTACAGGCAATCTGATAAATCAATAAACTATTCAGAAAGGGCAGAAAATGAAAGCTATTACCATTGATTTAGAAAGCTTCATACCCGTTTCTGCGGCAAGAGAACCGATTTTTGAGCCGAAAAACCGCCGGGGAAAAATAGACGTTACTTTTCTGGTGCTGGTTTTGATTTTGCTGACCTTCGGCCTTATAATGCTTTTTTCCGCAAGCTATGCCTATGCTCTTTATAATGAGGGAAACAGCTTTTATTATATTGAGCGACAGCTTTTCTTTGCTGTTGTCGGCGTTGCGGCGATGATTTTTGTATCCCAGGTAAACTATAAGATTTTGAGAACATATTCGGTTTTGCTTTTCGTTGGCGCTGTTGCGCTTCTTGTTATTGCGGATATTTTCATGCGCGACCAATACGGATTTGCAAGATGGATATATATCGGCGGCTTCAGCTTCCAGCCTTCGGAAATTGCAAAATTTGCTATCATCGTTTTCTTTGCCCATCTTGCAACAACGAATGCGAATAAAATGGGAACATTCCGACACGGTGTTCTTCCTTTCGGAATCTGGCTTGCAGTCGTTGCGCTTCTTGTTATCTGGAGCCGTCATCTTTCCGGTACCATCATTGTTGGCGCTCTTGGAATTGCGATGATGTGGTTTGGCGGAACAAAGCTTAAATACTTTGTAATGCTCGTTGGAGCAGGCGTTTTGGGTGTTATCACGGTTCTTATTGTTCCGGCGTTCATGGAATACGCCGGTGATCGTGTTACAACATGGCTCGATCCTTATTCCGACCCTCTTGGCGAAGGATTCCAGGTTATCCAGTCTTTTATCGCAATCGGTTCCGGCGGAATCTGGGGAGCAGGTCTTGGAAACTCCAGACAGAAATACCTCTATATTCCGGAGCCGCAGAACGACTTTATCTTCCCGGTAATCTGTGAGGAACTTGGCTTTATAGGCGCTTCTATTATTCTTATACTTTTTGCGCTTCTTGTTCTTCGCGGATACGTTATCGCAATGCGCTGTCCGGATAAATTCGGCTCTCTTATAGCAGCAGGATGCGTTACCCATATCGGTATGCAGGTTGTGCTCAACATCGCCGTTGTTACCGGAACTATCCCGAATACGGGAATTTCTCTTCCGCTTTTTTCTTATGGCGGTACGGCGCTTTTGATGACCCTTGGTGAAATGGGAGTTGTTCTCTCTGTTTCAAAAAAATCCTCAATCAATAAACACTGACCGGAGGAAACTATGAAAATACTTTTTGCCTGTGGCGGAACAGCCGGACATATAAATCCGGCCATTGCCGTTGCAAATTATCTTAAAGAAAAAGACCCCACCGTTGAAATTCTTTTTGCCGGAAATCCGAACGGAATGGAGGCAAGAATAGTTCCCAATGCGGGATATGATTTTGAACCTATCAAAGTTCTCGGAATCCAGCGCAGAATCAACATGCACAATATTAAAAACAACATCAAAGCTCTTTGGTATCTTATGAACAGCTCTTCCAGAGCGAAGGAGATTATCGAAGGATTTAAACCGGATGTTGTTATGGGAACCGGCGGCTATGTCAGCGGCCCTGTTGTAAGAAAAGCGGCTTTGCTCGGTTATAAAACCATAGCTATGGAAAACAATGCCTTCCCCGGAATGACCACAAAACTTCTTGCAAAACACGTTGATAAAATCCTGCTCGACGTTGAGGAAAGTAAAAAATTCCTTCCGGAAGGAAAGGAATATATCGTTACCGGAAACCCAGTAAGACAGGAGATTTTTACTGCGGACAGGGAAGAAGCAAGAAAATTCTATAACGTAGGCGACAGAATCTGTATTCTCTCTTTTGGCGGAAGCCTTGGTGCTCAAAGGCTTAATGAAGCGGTTTCTGACCTTATGGCATGGCATCTTGCGGAGAAAAACTTTGTTCATATCCACGGTTCCGGCTCCTATTACGGCCCTTCTTATTATTTTGATATGCTCAAAGAAAAAGGCATTGATGCTCATGAGCACGACGGACTTATTATCCGCGAATACATAAACGATATGCCAAGATGTCTTGCTGCGGCAGACCTTGTTATTTCCCGCTGCGGAGCCATTACTTTGGCGGAACTTAAGGCAGCAGGAAGAGCTTCTGTGCTCATCCCTTCTCCTAACGTTGCAGAGAATCATCAGTATCACAATGCTATGGTGCTCGAAAGCCACGGAGCAGGAATCGTTATCGAGGAAAAGGATCTTACTGGTGAACTTCTTTGTAAAACGGTAAAAGAACTCACAGAAAATCCCGAAAAACTCAGAAAACTTTCTGAAAACGCAAAAGCTCTTGCGGTAACCGATGCAAACGAACGCATCAGAAAAGAAATTATATCTCTTTATGAAAGATAAACGGTAAAAATGAAGTTTAAAATTTTGAAGAAGGAAAAAAAGCAGACCGAAGGACGGTTTGTGGATAGCGCAAAAAGAAAACAGCGCCGCGCAAGAAAATTCCGCAAAATGACGCCGTTTTTAATAATTGTGTCCCTTTTTATCCTTGCTGCGGCAGTTTATCTTTGCCTTACGATGCTTTTTAACGTTGACCGCATTGTTATAGAGGGAAACACCATCTATGATGAACGCGAACTTATTGATACTTCCGGAATAAAAAAAGGAGAAAACCTTTTTGAAGTTGATACCGCCTATGCGGAAAACAAACTCTATTCTGTTTTTAATTATGTTGAAGAAGTTGAGGTAAAACGCAGTTTTCCTAATGCTGTTACCATAACCATTGTTGAGGCAGAACCTTTTTCTGTAATTGAGGAAGCAGACGGCTATACTCTCGTAAGTGCCGGAGGAAAGGTTCTTGAACGCGGACTTGAGGAGGTTCCGTACGGAATGCTTTCTGTTCGCGGTTTGAGCACCATAACGAACACCGAGGACGATATAAAGAGAATGGAGCTGATGCAGCGCATTATAAATACCATGCGTGAACTCGATATGTACGGGTATAATTTCCTCGATCTTTCGGATACTCTCGAAATTGTTATGATTTATGACAACAGGGTAAAAGTCGTAATCGGAAATGAGCTTGAACTTGAATATAAGCTCCAGTTCGCAGATAAAGTTATAACGGAGGATCTTTCTAAAACCGGGTTCCAGCTTGTGGATGCTTCAGTTCCAGGAGAGGTTATGACAAAAGAGATGACCATTTCTCCATGGGATTCACTCGGAAGAGTTTCCGGAACGGGATATTCCGATGAGGATGAAGAATGATAAAATTGCGGCGGATTTTTTCGCCGCTTTTTTTGTCGAAAGTTTTTGTTAAATAAATTATAAAAAATAATATATATAGCTTGAAAAATATTATCAAAACTGATAATATTGTATATAGGATTATTCTGTCCATTCTGAGGAAGTTAAAACGGAGGATAGTTAGGTATGCAGATGAATTTTGATATGGATAATGAAACCGGTCGTATCATTAATATAAAAGTAGTTGGTGTTGGCGGCGGCGGCGGTAACGCTGTTAACCACATGGTAGTAAGTGAAGTTCAGGGTGTTGAGTTTATTTCTCTCAATACCGACAGACAGGCACTTATGAAATCCAAAGCAACCGTTAAAACCGTAATCGGTGAAAAAACCTGTAAAGGCGGCGGTGCAGGCGGCAATCCTGATGTTGGCCAGAGAGCCGGTGAAGAAAGCCGCGATGAAATCATGGCTGCTCTTCGCGGAGCACAGATGGTATTTGTAACCGCAGGTATGGGCGGCGGTACCGGAACCGGTTCTGCAGCTATCGTTGCAGAAGTTGCAAGAGAAATCGGTGCACTCACTGTTGGTGTTGTTACAAAGCCCTTTGCATTTGAAGGTAAACGCAGAATGGAACAGGCAGAAAGCGGTATCCTTGCTCTTCGTGACCATGTTGATGCACTTATCGTAATCCCCAACGAAAGACTTAAAGAAGTATCCGAAACCAAGATCACCCTTATGAACGCTTTTGCACAGGCTGATGACGTTCTTCGTCATGGCGTACAGAGCATCAGTGATCTTATCAATATCGAAGGTTTCATCAACCTCGACTTTGCTGACGTTTGCTCCATCATGAGAGATGCAGGCGTTGCACACATGGGTGTTGGTAAAGCTTCCGGCGAAGATAAAGCAGAAAAAGCAACCAAAGCTGCAATTTCCAGCCCTCTTCTCGAAACCTCTATCGACGGTGCTCATAGAGCAATCGTAAACATTCTTGCTTCTGCAGATGTAAGCCTCGATGATATCGATAAAGCAACCACCATGGTACAGGAAGCATGCGCAGATGATGTTAACCTCATCTTCGGTGTTGCTTTCGATGAAACCATGAACGACGAAATGGCAATCACCGTTATCGCAACCGGTTTTGATGACAACGGAATCAAGAAAACTTCTTCTCCCGATCTTCCTGAGTTCCTTAAGAGAAGCTACATCGAAGAAGAAGCTGCTCCCGTAAACGATACTTTCCTTGATGATGACCTTATGTCCCTCTTCGGAAAGAAATAATTAAATCGGAATAAAAGCCCTTTTTGCAAAAGCAAAAAGGGCTTTTTTAATGAATATACACACCCCCTTTTTCATAAGATTTTATGAGAAAGAGGGTGCTTTTTTATAAAAATGGAAAGATATTCTGATTTTAACAGCATGATAGAGCAGTATGAAAGAGAGATGAGAAAGCTTTTTGAGGAAAGCCGAAGAGCAAACAGGGATTTTTCCGTTCCGGAAGAAGAACCGCAGATTTTTGAAAAAGACGAACCGGTAGTTCAGGTTTTTGAAGGAACAAAGAATATTGAAACTGATGAAAAAACCGGAAAAATAATAGTGGAGGTTACTACAGCAAGGGGAGCTGTTCCGATTTCCGGCGCGACGGTTGTTATAGACAGATTTGACAGAAAAGACCCCATAGGAAGAAAAGAGCTTGTTGCGGTTTTAGAAACCAACCAAAGCGGAAGAACGAAGGAAGTTTCTGTTCCGGCGGCGGAAAAGGAACTTTCTCTTGAACCGGGAAGAACAGACCCTTTTATGACATATTACGTCAGCACAAGGGAAAAAGGTTTTGTTCCGGTAAAAGACCGGCCGACTGATGTTTTCTCCGGAGAGGTTGCGATTTTAAAAATCGATCTGATTCCGCTTCCGGAAAATCTTGGGGAAGGAGCGGCAAAAGATGGTTAAAACATATGTCTATGTTCCGGAATTTATAACAGTGCATCTTGGTCCGCCGGATTCTTTGGCAGAGAACGTAACCGTTTCTTTTCCGGAATACATAAAAAATGTTGCATCGAGCGAAATTTATCCCACATGGCCTGAAAATGCATTGAGAGCCAATATTTATGCCCAGGTTAGCTTTGCTCTTAACAGAATTTATACAGAATGGTACAGAAGCAGGGGATATCCTTTTGATATAACTTCTTCCACGAGCTATGACCAGAAGTTTATTAAAAACCGAAATATCTTTGAAAATATAAGCGAAATAGTGGATGATATTTTTAACCGTTATGTTGTAAAACAGGGAAGCCAGAACCCGTATTTTACGGAATACTGTAACGGAACAACCGTCACCTGTAAAGGACTTTCTCAATGGGGAACGGTTGACCTTGCTCGGCAGGGGAAAACCCCTTATGAAATACTCCAGTATTATTACGGAAACGATATTGATATAAAAGCGGCGCCGATTTTGCCGTATATGGAATCCTATCCTGGAGAACCCATTCGCCTTGGAAGCAGGGACTATGAAGTCAGAATAATTCAGCAAAGGCTGAACAGAATTGCAAAGAATTTTCCGGCGATACCGAAAATAAACCCGGTTGACGGAGTATTCGGAGAACAGACGGAAAATTCCGTAAAAGCCTTCCAAAGAGTGTTTAATCTTACTCCGGACGGAATAGTCGGGCCTGGAACATGGTATAAAATATCTTTTATCTATGCTTCAGTAAGAAAACTTTCGGAACTTTATGGAGAAAACGAGGCTCTCTCCGATATTCCTGCTCAGTTTGTGGAGCCTCTTGAACTTGGCGACAGCGGACAGAGGGTTATGCTTTTACAGTATTATATCAATGTTCTTGCGGCTTTTTATGAGGATATTTCCGAAGTCAGGGAAGATGGGATATTCGGAGAAGAAACAAGGCAGCAGGTACTTAATTTTCAACGCGTTTTTGGACTTAATCAGGATGGAGTTGTCGGAATCGGAACATGGGATGCGCTTTATGATGCGTATATCGGAATTTTGAGGAGCGTTCCGCAAAAATATTTTAACGATACGGTTAATGTGCCGAATGTTGGGCAATATCCCGGATTTGACTATCGGAGGAGCTGATTTTATTTGAACGGGGAACATGAATTTAATATAAGACAGATTCAGCGCGCATTGCGGATTCTGCATAAAAATCTTGAGGATATTCCGCCGGTTTTTGAAGACGGAATCTTTGGAGAAGAAACTGAAAGAGCAGTTATCGCCTTTCAGGCGCAAAACGGACTTGAACCAACGGGAATCGTGGATTATGAAACATGGGTTCGGCTTATGGAGTCGGCGAACGAATATATCCAAAAGAACGCAGAACCTTTTCCGATTTTTCCATACGTCAGCGACGAAGAAAGCGGAGTTTTGCCGGATGATGAGGGAAAAGCAATCTGGTTTCTTCAGGCGATGCTTATTGCCATAGGCGAAGTTTATTCCGGAGTTGACGGAGTTCGCCTTAATGGAAAAAACGATTCCGCAACGAGGGAAGCTGTTTCGTATATCCACAGAAAATCCGAAGGTGAAGAAACAGACGGAAGCCTTAATAAAAGGACATGGAATTCCGTTGCAAGGCTTTTTAATGCGATATAAAAATAAAGGCGGAAATTTTCCGCCTTTATTTTTATGTGATTATGTAAAGTATGCTTGACATAGAGCTTTGTATATGATATATTATTTTTTGTAAAGCAAACTTTACAAAAATCGCAAAGGAGGAATCTTTGCATTGAAAAACAGAATTGAAGAAATAAGAAAAGAAAGAGGAATCCGTCAGGAGGATTTTGCAAAGCTTATGGGAGTTTCGCGCCAGACCATAAGCTCGCTTGAAACAGGAAAATATAACCCTTCGATTTTTTTGGCACATAAAATAGCAAAATATTTTGAAATGAGCATCGAAGAGGTTTTTATCTTTGATGAGGAAATTTAAACGGAGGAAAAAATATGAATTACGGAAAAAGAATTTATATTGATATTTTTTGGATAATCCTTGGCGCAGTTCTTATCGGATGCGGAATCGCCGGGCTTGTTGACAGTTTTTGGAGCGGAATGGGCGGTGCTCTTATTGCTGTTGGCGGAGTTCGTATGGTACAGCAGATAAGATTGCGCAAAAATGATGAATACCGCGAAAAAATCGAAACGGAAATTTCTGACGAAAGAAATAAGTTCATCAACGGAAAAGCCTGGGCCTGGGCAGGATATCTTTTTGTAATGATCAACGCCGTCGGAACCATCGGTTTTAAAATTCTTGGAAACGAACAGCTTTCTCAATATTGCGCATTTGCTGTTTGTATCATAATTTTGCTTTATTGGATTTCCTATTTGTTTTTAAGGAGAAAATACTGATATGAAAGAAATAAAAAGAGAACCGAGAAGGATTGCCGTTGCGGTAATATCCGTTTGCGTTATAATTTTTATGTGGGTAAAAAAGGATGTTCTTGGGCTTTGGAGCGGACTTTCCAATGAGGATATACTTCCGCTTCTTTTTACCAACGGCGCGGTTATGATTTTAAAAATTGCTGTTATAGCCGGCGGAATTTATCTTATAAAAATTATTGCAGGGAAAATTAAAAAGAAATAAAAGAAAATCTCCGCATTTTTAATGCGGAGATTTTTTTAGT
>JAFYOZ010000013.1 GCA_017547705.1 Oscillospiraceae bacterium | reverse complement strand
GCTCAATTCTGGAATAAAGTTTATCTCTTTCCGCAAAATTCGTTCCAATATAGCAAACGTCATAGATGCTCGGATTAGGATGAGAATCTTTTTGGTGCTCAGACATCGTTTTGCCGGTAACTTCAAAAACTTCAAGCGCACGAACAACTCTTAAAAGATTGTTTGCGTGTGTTTTTGATGCGGATTCCGGATCAATTTTTATTAATTTTTCAAAAAGAGCTTCATTTCCGTTTTTTTCAATAAAATCAAAAAGCTCTGCCCTGACTTTTGGGTCACTTTTGATTTCGGAAAACTCAGTATTGGAAAGCAAAGAGTCAACATAAAGCCCTGTTCCGCCACAAAGAACCGGAACCTTTCCCCTGCTGTAAATTTCGTTGATAGCTGCTTTTGCTTCATCAACATAATTTACAACGGAATATTCATCATCAATGCTTTTATGGCCAACAAGATGGTGGGCTATTCCATTCATTTCTTCTTCTGTTGGCTTTGCTGTTCCAATAGTCAGTTCGGAATAAATCTGCATTGAATCGGCAGATACAACTTCTCCGCCGAATTTTTTGGCAATTCTTACTGCAAGTCCGGTTTTTCCGGATGCAGTGGGGCCGATTACAGCAATTACTGGTATTTTTTTATCCATAATCTCACCTATCACTGCTGTCTTCCAAACATGCGTTCAAGTTTATTTTTGCTGATAGTGGTAGAAACCGGTCTTCCATGAGGACAGTATTTGATTGCCGGATTGTTAAGAAGAGTATTAACAATTGTTTCAAGCTCCGGCTGTGCATTTTTATCGTTGGCTTTGATTGCGGCACGGCAGGATATGCTTGCATAAAGTTTATCAAGCTTTTCCGGTGTCAAATCATGCTTACAAGCAATAATGGAATCTGCAATTTCGCCGATGATACTTTCTGCGTCCTTTGCTTTTATCCAGAAAGGAAGTGAACGAACAAGAACAGTTCCTCTTCCAAAGTCATCACAGACAAAACCGAATTTTTCCATTTCCTCCGGATTATCAAGAACAGCTTCTTTCTGTTCATCGCTGAGGTTGCAGTTTATCGGAGCAAGAAGGTATTGGCAGTCAAAGGCATTTATTCCGGAACGAAGTTTTTCGTAAAGAATTCTTTCGTGTGCCGCATGTTTATCAACAAAAACAAGCTCATCTTCGGATTCAAGAAGAATATATGTTTTAAAAACTTCGCCAACATATTTAAGATTACCAAAAGGCATCGGTTCTGTTTCTACATTTCTTGGAATTTCCGGAACAGGTGCACCGGATTTTTTAATAACCTCAAGACTTTCGATAAATTCTTTAGGAAGAGGTGTTTCTTCGGATGCAGCTTTGTCTGCCGCCTGACGAATCATGTACTGTGCGGTATGTTCAACACCCTCATTAATTCTATATGGAACAGCGTTATCTCTGTTTCTTGCACAGAGTCTGTCGTCATCAATAAGGTCATATTTTACATCAACATAGGTTCTTTTTTGTAAAACAGGAGCAGGTTCTTTTTTTATTTCCTGCTGAACCGGAAGAGTTGTCTGAACAACAAGATTTTCAAAATGTTCTTTCTTGTTTTCATCGGTAATACCGCTCCAGAAAGTTTTATTGACTTTTTTTGATTCTTCCAAAACAGCCGAAACATCTCTGGCATTGAGTGCGGATTTTACTCCGTAATAAACAAGGTCAAAAACCTCTTTTTCACTTACAAAACGAACTTCTGTTTTAGCCGGATGTACGTTTACATCGACGGTTTCCGGCGGAATTTCAATATTAAGAACACATCCCGGATATTTTCCAATCATGGAAGAACCCTTAAAAGCTTCTTCCAATGCGGCCATACCGGTTCTTGTTTTTACAAATCTTCTGTTGACAAAAAAGTTCTGGAATGTGCGGCTGGATTTAGATGCAGAAGGTTTTGTGATATATCCGGTTACTTTAAATCTGTCTTTTCCAATGGGAGCATAGTTTACTTCGATAGTTTCTTTTGCAAAATCTCTTCCGTAAACAGCGGAAATAACAGAAAGGAGATCGCCGTTACCGAAGGTGGAAAGCTTTGTTTCCCCTTCTCTGATAAATCTAAAACGGATTTCGGGATACGAAAAAGCCATTTTGTCCATAACCTGTGCAACGGCGTTTGCTTCTGCAACGTCTTTTTTAAGGAACTTCTGCCTTGCAGGAGTATTATAGAAAAGATCGCGCACGATTATTGTCGTACCTTCGGGACAACCTGCTTCTTCAATTTCAGAAATTCCGTCTGCAGAAGCATCACAGCAATATCCAATATTGGAATCTTTAGGTCTTGTCATAAGTTCAACATGAGAAACAGCCGCAACAGATGCAAGAGCCTCTCCGCGGAAGCCGAATGTCATAATGCGGTCAAGATCCCATTCTTCGTGAATTTTGCTGGTAGCATGGCGCAGAAAAGCTTTTGGAATATCTTCAGCATCAATTCCGCAGCCGTTATCTGTGACACGGATAAAAGTATTACCGCCGTTTTTAATTTCAACGGTAATGGTATCAGCACCGGCATCTATTGAGTTTTCTACCAGTTCCTTAACTACGGAACAAGGCCTGTCAACAACCTCGCCAGCAGCAATAAGCTCTGCGATATGCTTATCAAGCAAATTTATTTTTGGCATTTTTTCACCACTCAAAAAAAGTTTATTTTACAATGCTTTTAAGCTCATAAAGAAGATTAAGAGCTTCAATAGGAGTAAGAGTTTCAACGTCGGTTTGTCTTATGATTCTTTCAGCATCACTTTGAATTGCAGCAAAGAGATTTGTCTGACCCATAAGGTCATCATTTTGCTGCATGCGAGAAATTTTTTCGACTTCTTTTCCCTCTTCAAGCGCAGTAAGAATCTCTCTTGCGCGTTTAACAACGCTGTTCGGGATTCCGGCAAGCTTTGCTACTTCTATACCATAGCTATCGTCTGCTCCGCCGCTTATGATTCTTCTGAGGAAAGTTATGTCATCGCCGCGTTTTTTTACAGCAACGTTATAGTTTCTGATATTCGGATACGCTTTTTCAAGATCCGTAAGTTCATGGTAATGGGTTGCAAAAAGAGTTTTTGCACCAAGCTTTTTTCTGTCCGCAATATGCTCAAGAACCGCATGTGCAATGCTCATACCGTCAAAAGTACTTGTTCCGCGGCCGATTTCATCAAGAATGAGAAGGCTTTTTGATGTTGCATTTTTAAGTATTTCTGCAACTTCGCTCATCTCGACCATAAAGGTGGATTGTCCTGCGGAAAGGTCATCGGATGCGCCGACTCTGGTATAAACTCCGTCAACAATACCGATATGTGCTCTTTTTGCCGGAACAAAACAGCCGATTTGAGCCATGATTGTTATAAGAGCAACCTGGCGCATATAGGTGGATTTACCTGCCATATTAGGACCGGTAATAACGGCAACCTGGTTTTCTCTGTTATCAAGAAGAACATCGTTCGGAACAAAAGGCATTCCGCGAAGCATCTGTTCAACAACGGGATGGCGGCCTTCGGTTATTTCGAGGAGATCGCTCAAATCCACATCCGGACGGCAATAATTATTTCTTGCAGAAACATTTGCGAAAGACTGGAGAACGTCGATGGCAGCAACAGCATTTGCCGTTGCCTGAACTCTGTCGATTTGAGCACCGATTTGAGCACGGACATCTTCAAACAGTTTTGCTTCAAGCGCAAGGATTTTATCATGAGCACCGAGAACTTTTTCTTCAAGTTCTTTAAGTTCCGGAGTTATATATCTTTCTCCGTTAGCAAGAGTTTGTTTTCTGATATATTCCGGAGGTACAAGCTCCGTATAGGATTTTGATACCTCGATATAGTATCCGAAAACGTGGTTGTATCCGATTTTAAGCTTCGGAATACCTGTTCTTTCCTTTTCGGAAGTTTCTATAGCGGTAATTTTTCCGGTAATGTTGCTTGCAATTCCGCGAAGTTCATCAAGGTCAGCATTATATCCCGGAGCGATTACTCCGCCGTCTTTAAGAGTTACAGGCGGATCTTCAATAATTGCTCTTGCTATAAGACTTCCAATATCGTCAAGAGTATCAATACCCTCTCTAAGTTCCGCAAGAAGAGAAGATTTTGTTCCGGAAAGAAGACCTTTTATCTTCGGAAGTCGCTTTATACTGTTTTCAAGGCTCTTATATTCCTTCGGGCTTGCGTTGCCGAAGATTATTCTTGTCATGGAACGTTCAAGGTCATAAACACCGGAAAGTTCGTCTGCAATATCTTCGCAAAGCATCGGGTCATTAACAAGAACCTCAACAGCATGAAGACGTTTATCGATTTTAACGGGATCAAGAAGCGGTCTGTCAATATAAGAACGAAGAAGTCTTCTTCCCATCGCAGTGCTGGTTCTATCCAGTACCCAGAGAAGGGTTCCTCTTTTTTCTCTTCCGCGCATAGTTTCTGTAAGCTCAAGGTTTCTTCTTGCAGAAAGATCGAGCTTCATGAATGCTTTTTCATCATAGAATTTTACGGAAGAAATTCTTGAAACGCCGTTTTTCTGTGTTTCATAAAGATATCTTAAAAGAGCGGAAACACAGTTTTCCTGATAAATGCTTTCAAATCCAAGTTCACTGGGACTGTGTTTTGAAAAATGGTTATAAATCGTCTTTTCGACAAGGGATTTATCGTATTCGGAATCGTCCATCTGTTCGCCAAGACAGTTTATGCGTTCTTTTATAAAATAACCGGCTTCTCTGCAGTCAAGAAAAGCATCATTAAAAAGAATCTCACAAGGTTTATATCTGCTGATTTCTTCAATGATTCTATTATCAAGTTCTTTTATATTTTCTGCTCCGGTACATTTAAGTTCGCCGGTGGTAACATCGCAAAAACAGATTCCAAAGGAATTGTTTTCTACATAAATGCTTGCAATATAGTTATTTGCGCTTTCTTCGAGCATTGCGTTTTCTACAACTGTTCCGGGAGTTATAACACGGATAACATCACGCTTAACAAGACCTTTTGCTGATGCAGGGTCTTCCATCTGCTCGCAGATAGCAACTTTATAGCCTTTTTTGATAAGTCTTGCAACATAGGATTCGTAACTATGATAAGGAACTCCGCACATAGGTGCTCTTTCTTCCTGACCGCAATCTCTTCCTGTAAGGGTAAGTTCAAGCTCTTTGGATGCGGTTTTAGCATCATCAAAAAACATCTCATAAAAATCGCCAAGGCGGAAAAACAGTATGGCGTCCTTGTTATTCTCTTTTATCTCAAAATACTGTTTCATCATCGGCGAAAGTTCTGCCAAAACACACACTTCCCTATCATATAGCTATATTTATTATATAATAGCATAAAAGGCGTTTTTGTTCAAGAAAAAAGGCAGACATTTTCATGTCTGCCTTTTAAAATTATTTAAAAATTTCCGGTTTCTTTTTATGAATTATTATAGCAACAACAGATGTTATAACAGCTTCTGCAAGCATATAGGAACCGTTATAGCAAAGAGAATATACCGGTGCAAGCATACCCAGTTCGTTTGGCCAGAGAGCATCCCAAATAAGCCAGCCGGTGATGAAATGGCATAAAAATCTTGCAAAAAATGTTACGGAAATACCCAGGATAATTGCCGATTTGAAATTGTTTGATTTATTGCAGAACATATCGGAAAATCCTATTACAGTATAGGCGACGATATAATCAAGAAGAATTATCGCTATAGCCATTCCGACAGAAGTTGCATACTGCACATTATCAATGCCAAGAAGACATTGAAGCATACTGAAAACAAAAGCGGTAAATACGCCCCATTTTGTTCCGTATCTGAAAGATACCACAACAAGCGGAAGCATAGCACAGATTGTAACACCACCGCCAAAGGCCCAGTCAATCTTGAGCATGCTCAAAATTGTTCCAACTGCAATCATAATTGCGCTGAATACAAGTCTTGATGTTTTTTTGTTTTCCATTTCCTTCGTTTTCACTCCTTAAAATAAAAATCGCTGCAGCAAGGGAATTTGCCGCAGCGACTATGAAAACAAAGCCAATTAAATACGCTTTTCGACACTCCCTCCGCCGGTATTATCCGGATCAGGTAAAGGGTTCGACAAAAAATGTCGTCTCAGCCCGAAAGCACCCCTGTATCTCCTTTATGCAGTTTAAAATTATAATATCACTTTTACCGTTTTTGTCAACGGTTTTATTCTTCTTTTTTTCTGGAAACCTCATCCCAAGGGTTATAAGGGAGATCTTTCTTCAAATTGCTTTTTGGTTTATCTTTTGCAAATGTATGCGGATCCACAAAAAATCCGCGCATCTTGCCCTTTCCTGCTTCTGCGGCAATCATAACAATCATCGACCCAATAAGTACTATCACAACCGTTGCAATAATACTCGTTTCAAAAAGCGCAAGACCGCCTATGACTATTGCGATACCCAAAAGACCTATAAGGATACTTTTCCAAAATCCAAAAGAAGCCGGACCGCCATTTTTGCTCATTTTATTTATCTCCTGCGGCAACCTCTTTTACGGATGCAACAAGGCCTGCAAGGGACTGAATCTCGCTGGGAACAATAATTTTGGTTGCTTTTCCGTCTGCTGCTTTTTCAAAAGCTTCATAGCTCTTAAGAGTAAGAACTGCAGCAGAAGGATTTGCTTCATTAAGAAGAGTGATAGAATCTGCAAGAGCTTTCTGAACAACGAGAATAGCTTCTGCTTCACCCTGTGCTTCACGAATCTTTGCTTCTTTAACTGCATCTGCACGAAGAATTGCGGATTCTTTTTCGCCTTCTGCAATAAGGATAGCGCTCTTCTTTTCACCTTCTGCACGAAGAAGAGTTTCGCGGCGTTCACGTTCTGCTTTCATCTGTTTTTCCATTGCATCCTGAATTTCGCGCGGAGGAATAATGTTTTTAAGCTCAACGCGGTTAACCTTAATACCCCATTTATCGGTTGCGGTATCGAGAATAGATGTGATTTTGACGTTGATTACATCACGGCTGGTAAGAGTGCTATCAAGCTCAAGTTCACCGATGATGTTACGAAGAGTTGTTGCAGTAAGATTTTCAATAGCAGAAAGAGGACGTTCAACACCGTAGCTGAAAAGTTTTGCATCGGTAATCTGATAGAATACAACAGTATCTATCTGCATGGTTACATTATCTTTTGTAATAACGGGCTGTGGTTTAAAGTCAACAACCTGCTCCTTGATGGAAACTCTTTTTGCAATTCTGTCGAAGAACGGAATTTTAAAATGAAGACCGGTTTCCCAGGTTGCATAATATGTTCCGAGTCTTTCGATTACAAAAACAGTAGCCTGCGGAACGATTTTGATGTTCATCGCAAGGACGAGAAGAACAAGCAAAACAAAAATAAAACCAATAATAAGTCCGGTAAATTCAAAAGGCATAATAAAATCCTCCTTTGTTAATCTTCATTTTTTGAAAGGTCTTTAGCTTTGACAACAAGGGTTACCCCTTCGATTTTTTTGACTGTTGCAACAGCGCCTTCCGGAATATCCTCTCCGTTTGCAGATTTTGCGCTCCATGTAAGACCGGATATAAATAACTTTCCGCCTCCGGAAAGATTATTGATTTCGGCGGTTACGATTCCGTCTTTACCAATAAGGCTGTCTGCATTTGTGGGCTGCTTTTTTACTTTTACAACATCTTTAAAAAATCTTCTGGTAAAAGCAAAAGAAACAGCAGAAACAGCAAGAAATACAAGAATTTGTACCCATATCGGAGCGCCGAAATATGCAGGAATAACAGCTGCAACAGCTCCTACAGCAAACCAAATGCTTACGAGAGATACTGTTATCGCCTCAATAATACTGAGAATAACAGCAATAACGATCCATATAATGGCCATATTAAGTTCAGGCAAGAAAACCGCCTCCTTCCAATTTTATATTTTAATTTTAACATAAAAATTTTATTTGTTCAACTATTTTTTGCCTAGCTCATATCGTCGCTGTTTTTCCAAGGGATATCGGATTCGATAGGCTGTTCTTCTGCAATATTCATAAGACAAACATATTCCGCGGTAACAATGTAAACGTTATTTTTAACCTTCTCCGTGTCTTTTCTTGATATAATTTCACAGTCGAAAAGCTCCTCTTTCTCTTTTTCTTCAAGAAGTGAGTATGCACCGTCTCTTCCCTGCTCAAAATTATATGTAACGGTATTTTGCTTTACATCGAAAAATCGCGTAGTTGTAAGATAAATCGGCATTTCTATCCATAAAAAGCATAGCTTTTCTCTCTTTGTTTCTTTTGGTAATTCTTTATATTTTTCCGAATTTCCAAAATGAAAAACCAATCCAAGAATCTCAATATCATATGATTTTGCTTTTATTCCGACTTTCTTTTCGATTATTTGCTCCAAAGGGAATTCGGCAGTAATAACATAATCCGTTTCTGCAATAATCTCTGCTCTCGCATGTTTAAGAGTAAGTTTATTATGCCTGTCTTCATAAACAGCGCTTACTAAAAGTTCACCTTTCATAACCGCATCGCCAACAGCAACCCTATCCTGCCCGTCATAAACATTCATTTTTCTTATAACACCATATCTAGAAGCAACGATATTAATCGGAATATCGTCATCAGGCTTCATCTCTTCCGGTTCTTTAATTTCTCTGATTGTAATATTTGCACATGAACCCTGAATATTCACCTGTACATTTGCTATATTATCGTTTTCAGTCAGAATATCCCATTCTATATTCTGGATATCATGTTTGCTTTTTAACGTACCTATTTTTAATCCGGATTCGTTTGCTGATAATATTATTTCATTTTCTGATACTTTTTCATTCCCTGCTACATTGATTTCCCAAATAAACATATTTAAAAATAGAATCATTAAATAAATAAAAATCAGTCCGGATGCGGCCCCTATTTTAATTCTGTTCTTTTTTATAAAAAAATACGGACCGTTTTTCTTTATTATCTTTATTTTAATCCCGTTTTTTCTTGCGGGGATTCTTAATTTTTTATATTTTTTTGCGATTATTTTTCCGGATAAAACATAGCCTTTTTTCTTAGGATTTATAATGTCTATCCCTGAATTTACTGCATGTTTAAGCAATATTTCACATTCTGCACCATATGCGCTGAAGTCAACGGTATTCTGTAATTTTCTTATAACCCAGCTGAGCATATTAATTTTCTCCCTATTCAAAATTGGCGGAAGTTATAACTCCTCCGATTCTAATTCCATCTGAAAAATAACTTATAACTTCTAATTTTTCACCAACAAAAGATATCCGGTGCTCGCCGCATCTTATTTTGAGCACCGAATCATTAAGTTCTATTATTTCGCAATCTCCTGTGAGCACGGCCTCTTTGTTTCCAAACAATTCAATATAACATCCTGAAATGAATCCAAAAGGTATATCAAACGGAAGAGCTTTTTTGCTTTTTTTATTTCTCATAAATCTCCCCCATCAAAGTTTTATATTGTTTTTAAGAATTTCCAATGCTTTCTTTTCAATTCGGCTTACATACGACCTAGAAATCCCAAGTTTTTGAGAAACCTCTTTCTGTGTATAGGCTCTTTTTCCGCCAAGACCGTAGCGAAGATATATAATTTGCTTCTCCCTTCCGGAAAGTTCCGATTCTATTGCTTTATATAAACTTTCTGCCCGGATTTTTTCTTCTATATCCTCATAAACCGATTTTTCGTCCGTTAGCGTATCCATTATAGAAAGTGCATTTCCGTCTTTATCGCTTTCTATCGGTTCAAAAAAAGATACATCCTGTGCGTATTTCTTTTTATTTCTAAAATACATTAATATCTCGTTTTCAATACATCTTGCGCCGTATGTAGCAAATCTTGTTCCTTTTTCATAGTTAAAAGTAGAAATAGCTTTTATAAGACCGATTGTTCCAATCGAAATCAAATCGTCCTGTTCAAGTGAATTGCTGTAATATTTTTTGATAATATGGGCTACAAGCCTAAGATTATGCTCAATCAATTTATTTCTTGCGCTGACGCTGCCTTTTTTCATTTCTTCAAAACATTTTTCTTCCTCCGCTTTTGATAGAGGATTCGGAAAAGAATTTGCTGCAGTAACATGTAGCGCGAAAAAAATTATTCCGGATAATATTCCAAAAAGCAAAAGATAGTCCATGATACATCCCTCCATAACATATACATAAAATATATTTTAGGAATGTAAAATAATTGCATGTCCACTCAACGTTTTATCTATTGTCTTTAACTTAAGCTTATTGTATAATTAGAATATAATCCAGTAAAGGAGCTGAAAAAATGAAAGTTAGCGAAATGCCTTATGAGCATATTCCCTATGAAGAGTTTGAAAAAACTGCGACTGAAATTATAAATGGCGTTAAAAACGCAAAAAGTGCCGATGAAGTTCTTGAATGGCGCAAAAAATATCTTGATCTTGCTATCAGATATTCTACCGCCATGAATATTTCTTACATAAGATACAGCTGCAATACCGCAGATGAATTTTATGTAAAAGAAAACGATTATTTTGATGAAATCGGCCCCCAGGTCGGAAATCTTATGAACCAGTATAACGAAGCTCTTCTTAATTCTCCTTTCAGAGCAGAACTTGAAGAAAAGCTTTCTCCCGTATATTTCCGCCATATGGAAGTTCAGGCAAAAGCTATGTCCCCCGAAGTTATCGAGGATATGATTGAGGAAAATAAAATCGTTTCAGAATATTCCAAACTTATGGCCGGAATGGAATTCGAATTCCGCGGAGAAAAACTCAGCAGAGCAGCTCTTGCAGGATATTTTAACTCCGATGACCGCGAAACCAGAAAAGAAGCATATACCGTTATGGGTAATGTTCTCAATACCTATGCTGATCAGCTTGATGATATCTATGACCGTCTTGTAAAAGTTCGTACCAAAATGGCAAAGAAACTTGGTTATAAAAACTTTGTAGAGCTTGGATATTATCGTATGGAACGTGTTTGCTATGACAAAAACGATATCGAGATTTTCCGCAAAAACGTTCTCGAATCCATCGTTCCTGTTGTATCCAGACTTCGTACCGAAAACGCAAAAGACCTTGGTATCGATAAATTCATGGTATATGATAACGATGTTATCATTCCCGGCGGTGACCCCAGACCTTCCGGCAATAAAGAGGATATTTTCAATGCCGCAAAAGAGATGTACCATGAGATGAGCGACGAATCTGCCGCATTTATCGATCTCATGCTCGAAAATGATGCGTTCGACGTAGACTCCAGAAAGAACAAATGGGGCGGCGGCTATTGTACCGATATTCCGCAGTATAAACAGCCGTTTATACTTGCAAACTTCAATGGTTCTGCCGGTGACGTTGACGTTATGACCCATGAAGCAGGACATGCATTTAATGCATTCCTTATTGCAGACAATAAATTCGCTCTCGAGATCGGATGCGGAGGTATGGAAACTGCAGAAACCCATTCTATGAGCATGGAATTCTTTGCATGGAAATATATCAATAAATTCTTTGGCGAAAACGCAACAAAATATAAATATATGCATGCTCTTGGAGCTCTTTCTTTCATTCCTTACGGAACTATTGTTGACTATTTCCAGCACATCGTTTATGAGAATCCGGAAATGACTCCCGCAGAAAGAAACGAAACCTGGAAGAAACTCTGTGCAGAATATCTTCCTCATATCAATCTAGACGGAGTTCCCTTCCTCGAAGACGGCCGCCGCTGGCAGTATCAGATGCATATTTATGAATCTCCTTTCTATTATATCGATTATTGCCTTGCACAGACTGCCGCTTTCGGCTTCCTTCTTGCATCTCTTGAAGATTATGACGATGCTTTCGCACGTTATATCCGTCTTATGAAACAGGGCGGCGAACAGTATTATGACCTTCTCCTTGAAGAAGCAAAAATCCCCTCTCCGTTCAAAGATGGCGCACTTAAAGAACTCGCAGAAAAAGTTGAAGCTGTTCTTAAAAACATCAAAGAACAGATGTGAATTGATTAATAAATCCTCCTCATGAGATTATCCT
>JAFYOZ010000077.1 GCA_017547705.1 Oscillospiraceae bacterium | reverse complement strand
TATAAGTAATGTAGCTGCCGTGAATCTTTATCGAATTGAATTTGTATTTCTCCGGAAGATTATTGGGTACGCAAAGGCTGATTCTTCCGGTTTCATCTGCAAAAAATTCGCAAAGTTCCGGATTTACGGAAAGATATCCGGCAAGTTCTCCGTAAGAATGAAAAAAGCCCTCTTCACTTGCTGAACTTTCTGAAGGAATGACAATTTCTAATTCAATTTTTGATACATTGATATCCGTCTTATCCGTTTCGTCAGTTACAGAGCATCCTGCAAGACAGAAAACCAATAAAATACAAAGCAGTTTTTTCATTCCGATGCCTTTCTTAAAAAGTTATTTTGCTTCTCTTCCAACAAACTCATCAAGCGAAACTCCGAAGAAATCCGCCATTTTAACAACTGTTTCAAGGTCGGGAACGGCATCTCCGGTTTCATATTTGCTTACGGATGTCTGAGAGATGTGAAAAATTGCCGCAAGTTTCCCTTGGGTCATTTTTCTTTCCCGGCGCAAACTTTTAAGCATTGTTGTCATTTTTATCAATCCCCTATATTTTCAATTTTAAGGCTTTCAACAACACATCTGAAATATCCCGGACGGAGAACCATTGTACGGCGGATTTCCGGTTTTTCGGAAAGAATCATGTTGTCCTTATCGTCCATATAATAAACATGGGATTCGATTACTGCGGTTATTGTTCCGTCGCCGTTATCGGTTACGGAAACAATGTTTCTTTTTTCCCCGCGGTAATATGTAACTCCGTAACCGCCCGGAATTATGATTTCGTTCTTTTCCTCGTCGAATTCATAATTGACGCTGGTTTCCTCCATATTAAGTCCATTTACAACAAGATATTTTCGGAGAATCGTATAAATATCGGTCATCGGTATATGGTACTTGTCATAACCGTAATCATACCATTCAAATCTTGAAAGATCGTCGTAATGCTCCGCTGCGCAGTAATCAAAAATATACATAAAAATATTAAACAGTTTTTTACTGTCAAGTTCTTCGGAAGATTCGAAACCTTCGTAGTCTCTCCAATCTTCCTCCCCCCTGGGGCAGCAGAGCATAAGTTCATCGAGGAAGAGAATATAATCGTCACTTTCCCGGCTAATCAGCGCTTCCGCGGATATATCGTAATTGCATTCCGGATAGGTCAGAACGTCGGGATTTTCCCTAATCATTCTTTTTTCAAATTCCTTTGCCGCGGCGATTGTTCCTTCGGGAAGAATATGAACCTTTGACAAATTGTCGTTTTTGCCATATTTCAAAAGCGCAACTTCATTATCCGGATAAAATCCAAGATACATTGCCGTTCCGAATTCGGATTGCAGCTGAATTTGAGAGTTGATGCCTCCCATTAATTCGGAAGTATATTCAATCCAGTTTTCCGGCTTGATTATTGAAAGCCATTCGGCAAGTTCCGCATCGGAAAAATCGTGATAAATATAGTTTCCGTCTTCGCTGTAAAGCAGAATTTTGCAGTAATTTTCTGCTTCTGGTTCCTTTTCTGCCGAAAAAGCTTTTTCAACAAGTTCTTTGCGGAAATCTTCTATTTCAAAAGCCACTTCTTCCGGGGCAAAATATTTTTTCTGATATTTCTGTCCAGCGCCCCATTTTATAACGATAAGAGTCTTTCCATCAACCGGACTTACATAAAGAGTTCCGTTTTTTCCGGGAGATTCCAGCATATTCGTCGGAGAAAGCATTCCGCCTTTTCCCTCATAATCTTCCGGAACTTCCGTCCAATTCTCCTGCTGGAGAATTTCGGTAATCCTGTTTATTTCGTCATCCCTGAGATTAAGAAAATCTTCTTCCGAAGTTTCTTCCCCTTCGCATATTTTCATTTTGTTATATGACGTAATAAGCGGTTCTTTTTCTTCTTCCGGTATTTCGGTGTTATCTTGCGAATCATCTGTGTTTTCCTCTTCGAAAACGATAATTTCCGCTTCGCTTTCAACCGGTTTTGTAGGATCAACAATTTCTACTTTCCATTTTGAGCAACCGGAGAAAGCCATTGCAAAAATAAGCGCAAGGCAAATTATTTTCTTCATTAAATCACTCTCTTTCATAACAGCCGAGATATTCCCTTTTGGCGCCGGTTTTAATAACAAGTTCTCTGCTGCCAATAACATTTCCTTCGGAATCGATTATGTCATAAAAAATGGAAAGATCGTCGCCGAGTTCGAAAACATTAGTAACAACCGGATATCTTTCTTCGCCGAAGCAAAAGTCTTCCAGAATAATATAATTTTCTGTTTTTGAATCATAATAAGGAAGCTCACGAAGTTTTTCTACTGGAACTTCTGTAAAATATTCGGTAAAGTTTTCAAACATCCAACCCTGAAATTCTTCTGGAGGGCTTACTTTAAGCTTGTAATACTCGTTCAGATACTCCGCATTAGGATAATAGTTGTTATAATATGAACATCCTGCTGCAATATGATGTTCTGCCACGGCTTCGCTGAGGTCTTTCCCAGGTTCTCCCACTGCATGATATTGGATAGGAGCTATATATTCC
>JAFYOZ010000076.1 GCA_017547705.1 Oscillospiraceae bacterium | reverse complement strand
CGGTTTGTTTTATAGTTCTTAAGGTCAATTTCTTCATGGGCGACGTTCATGTCTCCGCAAATTATGACAGGTTTATGCTTATCAAGAGAGCTTACATATTCGCGGAAACAATCTTCCCAGTCCATGCGGTATTCAAGGCGTTCCAAATCTCTTCTTGCATTGGGAACATATACGTCAACAAGATAAAAATCCGGATATTCAAGGGTGATAACTCTTCCCTCGTGGTCATGGCGTTCAACATCTATTCCGTAATTTACGGAAAGAGGTTCGTGCTTTGTAAAAATCGCCGTTCCGGAATATCCTTTTTTCTCTGCGCTGTTCCAGAACTGATAGTATCCCGGAAGTTCGAGAGAAATCTGATCAGGCTGGAGCTTCGTTTCCTGGAGGCAGAAAAAATCCGCATCCATTTCCGCAAAGCTTTCCATAAAGCCTTTTCCCATGCAGGCACGAAGTCCGTTTACGTTCCAGGATACAAATTTCATAGTTTTCTCCTTTATGCGTGATAAAGTTTTTTGTTGCGATATTTGGGTTCGCAGGTGAGGTTAAGTCCAAGCTTTTTAAAAGTAAGAGTATCGACCTGGGAAAGAATAACGGTGGAATGACATTCACATCCGCGGATTTCTTCAAGGCATGCAAGAGCTTTTGCTGCTGCAGGGTTCTTCGGTGCGCTTACTGCAAGAGCAAGAAGAACCTCATCAAGATGAAGTCTTGCATTATTGTGTCCAAGATGCTTTTTCTTAAGTTCCTCAACGGGATTCATAACAAGGGGATCGATGATATCAACAGAATCGTCGATTCCCGCAATTTCTTTAAGTGCATTAACAAGCATCGCTGCGGAAGAACCGAGAAGAGAGCTTGTCTTTCCAACAATGATTTTACCGTCCTTAAGCTGAATTGCCGTTGCAGGCATTTCTGTTTCCTCCGCTTTATTAAGAGCGGCGGTAACAACCGGTCTGTCCTCAACGCCGATTCCAAGGCGTTCCATAAGAAGCTCGATGCGAAGCATCGGGTTCTCATCGGATCTTCCCTGGCGGTATTCGCATGCTGCTTCATAGAAGCGGCGGATAATTTCCTGTTTTGCGGCTTCGCATACAACTTCATCGTCGCTGATGCAGTTGCCGACCATGTTTACGCCCATATCCGTCGGAGATTTATAGGGGCTTTCGCCAAGAATGGTCTCAAAAATACGGTTAAGAACCGGGAATACTTCGATATCGCGGTTATAGTTAACAGTCATCTCGCCGTATGCCGCAAGATGATAGTGGTCTATCATATTAACGTCATCAAGGTCTGCTGTTGCAGCTTCGTATGCAAGGTTTACCGGATGAGTAAGGGGAAGGTTCCAGATGGGGAAGGTTTCAAATTTTGCATATCCTGCTTTAACTCCGTGTTTGTTTTCATGATAAAGCTGGGAAAGGCAGGTTGCCATTTTTCCGCTTCCGGGACCAGGTGCAGTTACAACAACAAGGGGTCTTGTTGTTTCGATATAATCGTTTTTTCCAAAACCTTCGTCGCTTACAACAAAGTTAACGTCCATAGGATATCCCTCGATGGGATAATGGATATAGCTTTTTATTCCAAGGGAATTAAGTTTTGCACGGAATGCATCTGCCGCTCTCTGTCCGGAATACTGGCCGATAATAACGCTTCCGACATAAAGACCGAGGGAAGAAAAAGCGTCGATAAGGCGCATTACCTCAAGGTCATATGTGATTCCAAGGTCGCCGCGGACTTTGTTCTTTTCGATATCCGTTGCGTTTATTACGATGATGATTTCTGCCTGGTCTTTCATTTCGCAAAGGAGCTTTACCTTTGAATCATAGGCAAATCCGGGAAGAACTCTTGATGCATGAAAGTCATCAAAAAGCTTTCCACCGAATTCAAGATAGAGCTTTCCGCCGAAATCATCTATCCTCTCCTTAATCTTCTGCGACTGCATACTGAAATATTTTGCGCTGTCAAAACCTATTTTCTGCATATTTCCCCCTGAAAAACTTAATTATAATTTTAAAAAGAATATTAAGTTTGCGCAAAAAGTGGTGACAAAAGAAGTAAAATCCGCTATAATTACTTTTGTAATCACTTTTATAAAGTACTACCTATTAAATATAACCCGAATTGTCTTTTCAGTCAACAAAGGTTTTTGATTTTTAAAAGAAAATTTTTTCCGGAGGATTAAAAATGGCAAAAAGATTTCTTTCCGCAATTCTTTGTGCGGCAATGCTCGTATGTTTTTCCGGCTGTTCCCCGGCCGAAACCATAAGCGGTTGGCTTGATGAAGCCAGCGCACTTATCCCGAACGACGTTGAACTTGTTATTGCACAGATTTTCGGTCTCGATGAAGAGGTTGAACCCCATGAGATCATCCTTTCCGAGGGATACGTTAACATGCTTAAAAACGGAACATACTATATGGCCTATGTTCTTTCTGACGGAACAGAAGTCATGTATGGAAGCAACGGTGTCCGTTCCGGATCAAGCTATCCCGAACCCGCCGAACTTAAAGATACCGAACCGAAATATGATTCCGACGGAAACATCATCGAACCGGAAATCCCCCATGAACATATAGTTCTCTATGAGGGCGTATATTATTACATCGATGACGAAAGAGCAAAAATGTTTACGGTAAACCCTGATGAATATAAAGCTGTTCCGTTTGAAATTTCCACAGCAAACATCGTTCTTTCTTCCACCGGAAAAGAAAGCTTTATGAACCGCGATTGCCGCTATGAAAAATATTCCACTACGGACGGAAACCTTACATTCTATTATGATAACACCGTCCTGGTCGGAATGAAAATCGAACAGGGCAAAACAATCGTTATCGAAAACATAACCGCTTTTAATAAGTATCTTAATCCGACTCTCGTCTCAATGCCGGAAAGCTATAAAATAGTCGAGCACTGGACTCCCGAAAGTTAAAATCATTTTATATAAAAACAGAGGCACCGAAAAACGGTGCCTCTGTTTTTTTGGGAGTGTTATATTTACATTTAGTATAAATTATCTTCCTCTATACGCTCTGTCAAGAGCTTTTTTGCAAACCGGTGCGAGAAGTACAGAAACAACAACCGCAAAAACCGCATTAACTCCGGAAGTTATAAACTTTGTTCCGCAAGCAACAAGAGCTGCAGAAGCATCGCTTCCCTGGAGAACAAGGGTTATGAAGGATTTTCCAAGATGGAGAACAAGATAGGTTCCTGCGCCGCAAACTGTGCCGATAATGTTCTGTTTTGTTTTGGTACCGTCATTTCCGCCAAGTTTGGATACAAAACCGCAGACATAAGCCATCGCAAAGAAAAAAGCAAAGGTAAATGGAGCACCGGCAACAAAAGCAGGCTGGGTCAAATCGAACATAGCGGAACCGATTCCTGCAGCAAGGCCGCCTTTTGTTTTTCCAAAAAGAATCGCACCAAGAAGGCAAACCGCATTTCCGGTTTTAAGCATAGTCGGGCCGGCAAGAGTAGGAATAGGGCCGAATTTAATAAAATATGTTGCAACAAAAACAAGCGCTGCAAGAACTCCGATTTCGGCAAGATCTTTTACGGTGAATTTTTTCTGAGTGTTCATAAAATTGCCTCCGTTTTTTGTTTTCTATCCGGATTATAAATCGATTTTTTAAAATTCTCAAATTTTAACAGGATGTTTAAAAGCCGAATCTTTTTGTTAAAAATCAACATCATTGCTTATCATCAAAAAGCCGGATTTGTTTTCTTTAACGAAAACCGCAAAGCTCTTTTTTATCACGAAAAGCCGCTTTCGTCATTTTTTATAATACAAACGGGTTCTTTTGTCCTTCGGCTGTATAAAAAGTAAAAATGTAAAATTGCACAATCTTATAAAAACAAAACCATGGTATTTGTTATCAAATTTTACATTATGATATATAAAAGCTTCTCTCTTTTTACAAAACGCCGAAGTCATCCTTTTTCCCTTGAAAAATTGCGTTCTTTGTTATATATTTAATATGAAGTAATTTGGCTTCGCTTTTTAATGTTTTTAATTATTTTCATCATAGAAAGGATGTTGCTCCTATGAACACTGCCAACAAAATGTCCGTAAAAGACATCGAAGTAGCCGGCAAAAAAGTTCTTGTCCGCTGCGATTTTAACGTACCGCTTAAAGAAGGCGTTATCACCAACGATAAAAGAATCGTTGCTGCTCTTCCCACTATCAAATATCTTAAAGAAAACGGCGCAAAAGTAATTCTTTGCTCCCATCTCGGCCGTCCGAAAGGTGAATGGCTTCCGGAATTTTCTCTTGCTCCCGTTGCAAAAAGACTTTCCGAACTTCTTGAATGCGAAGTCCGCATGAGCAAAGACGTTATCGGCGAAGACGCAAAAGATATCTCTGCAACTCTTAAAGACGGCGAAGTCGCTCTTCTCGAAAACGTTCGTTACTATAAAGAAGAAACAAAAAACGTTCCGGAATTTGCAAAAGAACTTGCATCCCTTGCAGAAATTTTTGTAAACGATGCATTCGGCACCGCACACAGAGCACATGCTTCCACCACCGGTGTTGCAGACTATATCCCTGCAGTATGCGGCTTCCTTATCCAGAAAGAAATCGAAGTTATGGGCAAGGCTCTTGATAACCCTGTCCGTCCTTTCGTTGCAGTTCTTGGCGGCGCAAAAGTTTCCGATAAAATCGGCGTTATCACCAACCTTCTCGAAAAAGTTGATACCCTTATCGTAGGCGGCGCAATGGCATATACCTTCCTTAAAGCAGAGGGCCATAACGTCGGTATCTCCCTTTGTGAAGAAGATAAACTCGAGCTTGCTTCCGAGCTTCTTGCAAAAGCAAAAGAAAAAGGCGTTTCCCTCCTTCTTCCTGTTGATCACGTTGCAGCAGATAAATTCGACGAAAACGCAGAACCTGTTCTCGTTGAAGGAAAAGATATCCCCGAAGGCCTTATGGGTATGGATATCGGCCCGAAATCCGTTGAACTTTTCAAAGATGCTGTTAAAAACGCAAAAACCGTTATCTGGAACGGACCTATGGGCGTTTTCGAATTCAAAAACTTTGCAGGCGGCACCTTTGCAGTAGCAGAAGCTATCGCAGAAACCGATTGCATCTCCATCATCGGCGGCGGCGACTCTGTTGCAGCAGTAACCAAACTCGGTTTTGCAGACAAAATGACCCATATCTCCACCGGCGGCGGCGCTTCTCTCGAATTCCTCGAAGGTCTTGAACTTCCCGGTATTGCCGCTCTTAACGAAAAATAAAAAATTGCCTCCCTTGTCTAAAGGGAGGGGGGACCGTTGCCGTATGGCACGGTGGAGGGATTTTCTTCTTTAATCCCCATTCCATTTTACGGCTCTCTTTATGGAAAAGCCAATCCCATTCGAAAGGATGTTATACCATGAATAAATCCAAACGTGCCGCTGTTATTGCCGGCAACTGGAAAATGAATAAAACCCGCGCAGAGGCAAAAGCACTTATCGAAGAGCTTCTTCCCCTCGTAAAAGATGCAGACTGCTCCGTTGTTGTCTGCACCCCTTATCTCGACCTTGAAACCGCTGTTAACGCAACTTCCGGTTCCAACGTAAAAGTTGGCGCACAGAACTGCCATTGGGCTCCGGGCGGTGCATATACCGGCGAAATCCCCGCTTCCATGATTAAAGAAGTTGGCGCAGAATATGTCATCATCGGCCACAGCGAAAGAAGACAGTATTTCGGCGAAACCGATGAAACCGTTAACGAAAGAACCCGTGCAGCTCTTGATGAAGGTCTTACCGTAATCCTTTGCTGCGGCGAACTTCTTAATGAGCGCGAACAGGGCATCATGGAAGAAGTTGTTGGAAAACAGCTTAAAGTTGCTCTTGGCGGAGTTTCTGAAGATGAACTTAAAAACATCATCATCGCTTATGAACCCGTTTGGGCAATCGGAACCGGCGTTACCGCAACTGCAGACCAGGCAGAAGAAGCCTGCGCATTCATCCGCAGACTTATCGCAAAACTCTATTCCGAAGAAGCAGCAGAAGCAATCACCATTCAGTATGGCGGCAGCATGAACGCAAAGAACGCTGCAGAGCTTCTTTCTAAAGAAAATGTTGACGGCGGACTTATCGGCGGCGCTTCTCTTAAGGCTCCGGATTTTGCCGCAATCGTTGCAGCAGCTTCCGTATAAGGAGAAAAACCTATGAAACCCCTTGTTTTAATGATACTCGACGGCTTCGGCTATAACGAGAGCGATTACGGCAACGCAATCCGCGCCGCAAAAATGCCGAACCTTGATAAAATCCGCGAAACCTGCCCAAAAACCATCATCGGTGCTTCCGGTCTTGATGTTGGTCTTCCGGACGGACAGATGGGCAACTCCGAAGTTGGTCATACCAATATCGGCGCAGGCAGAATCGTATATCAGCCCCTTATGAGAATCACCAATGCAGTCCGCGACGGAAGCTTCTTTAAAAACGAGGCTCTTCTTTCCGCCATGGAAAACTGCAAAGAGAAAGATTCCGCTCTTCATATCCTCGGTCTTCTTTCCGATGGCGGCGTTCACAGCCATCTTGAACATATCTTCGGACTTATCGATATGGCAAAAGAAAACGGACTTAAAAAAGTCTATCTCCATTGTTTCATGGACGGCAGGGACGTTCCTCCCTCCTCCGGAAAAAGCTTTATCGAAAAGCTCGAAGCAAAACTTTCCGAAACCGGTATCGGAAAAATCGCATCCGTTGGCGGAAGATATTACGGCATGGACCGTGATAAACGCTGGGATAGGGTTGAACGCCACTATAACGCAATCGTCCTCGGCGATGCTCCTTATGAAGAAAACGCCGCTATGGCTGTTCAGAAGAGCTATGACGAAGGCGTAACCGATGAATTCATCGTTCCTTTCATCTGTGAAAAAGGCGCCGGAATCAAAGACGGCGATTCCGTTATTTTTGCAAACTTCCGTCCGGACAGAGCAAGAGAAATGACCCGTGCAATCGTTGATACGGAGTTCGACGGCTTTGAGCGCAGTGCTCTTGATGTTTGCTATGTCTGCATGGCACAGTATGACGAAACCATCAAAAACGTTTCTGTTGCATATCCTCCCCTTGTTCTTGAAGATACTTTCGGCGAATACATCGCAAAAAAAGGTCTTAAACAGCTCCGCATTGCAGAAACGGAAAAATACGCTCATGTTACTTTCTTCTTTAACGGCGGCGTCGAGGCTCCTTATGAAAACGAGGACCGCGATCTTATCGCATCCCCGAAAGTTGCAACCTATGACCTCCAGCCGGAAATGAGCGCATATCTCGTTACCGAAAAACTCCTCGAGGAACTCGATAAAAACGAGCACAACGTCATCATTCTCAACTATGCAAACACCGATATGGTCGGTCATACCGGCGTTTTTGAGGCAGCTGTTGCCGCCTGTGAGGCTGTTGACGAATGCCTCGGCAAAGTTTGTGAAAAGGTTAAGGAACTGGGCGGAACAGTCCTTATAACCGCCGACCACGGCAACGCAGACGTTATGCTTGCTTCCGACGGAACTCCTTTTACCGCACACAGCACAAACCCCGTTCCTTTCATCGTTTATAACCATGAATGCGAACTTCGCGAGCACGGCGTGCTCGCAGATATTGCTCCCACCATGCTCAAACTTCTGGGAATCGAAAAACCGGATTGCATGACCGGAGAGAGCATTATAATCTGATATAAAATCGCACCTGCCTTTCCGGCAGGTGCTTTTTTGTTTGATTTTATCCGCGTTATATGCTATTTTATAGGTAGAGATTATCTTAAAGAAGGTTTTTTAATGTCTGAAGATACCAAAATTAACGACGCCGTTGCGGAAGAACTGATTTTTCACGATAATATCACTATTGACAAGTCCCTTGAAGCCATTTATGACCTGACCATGGGCGTAAAAATGAAAGCAAAGCTGAAAAAAGACCCCGAATGTGCTAAATATGAGAATTATTTTCAGAAAAAAAACCCGCTTCTTGAGCAGAAAGTCAATGAATACCGGGAATCTTCCAAAAGCGGAGATATAAACAGTCTGTTTTCGCTTTGTGACGCTCTTTGCGAACTTGGAAACGCTTACCGCCACGATGCCGCAAACGGATTCCGCGCAAAAGAATGCTATTGGGAAAGCACCTCCCTGCTGCTTTCCATTCTTGAAAAATCCCCTTCCCTGCTTCCAAAGCTCATTGATACTCTTTGCGTATCAAGCTACGGTCTTGCTTTTTCGGATGCTTTTATTTTCAGCAACAAAAAAGACGCTTATTATGAAGCTGATACTGTAATAAAACTTTCCGATTTTGACTGCAAATTCAGAGCTCCGTTTAAAATGCTCAATATTTTAAGAAGCATTCTTTCCGATGATCCGAATGAAATCGATGAAATCACCTATGAACTGAACAGCATAAATATGCTTTTTGAATATATAGGCGAATATAATTACCTTGACCAACTTATTATTGCAAAAGCATACGTTAAAATAGCAGAACACAAGCTTTCGCGCGGCTCAAAAAGCACCGGTATTATCGAAGGCTATCACAGAATGAAAAGCGGCCTTATAAAACAAATTTATGCAAGAGATCTCTGGAAGCTTGCTTCGCCTTTTTCCGAAAGCGGAATAACCGACGGCGCTTCCTGCGGCTATAACAAAAAGGAAATAATTGATTATTGGTTCCCGAATGAGGATATGGCAAAAGCATATCTTGCAAACATCTATTTCACCTATGAGGAAAGCACATCATTCCCTTCACCGGGAAGCTATATCACCGCATGGCGGTATGCCTCTGACGTGCTTAAAAACCAGCAGACGGAGATAGAAGAAAAAAGAGAGCTTCTGGCAAGATACAAAAAAATGATAGAGCGAATCGAAAACGGTTCTCCATATCTTTCCGGTCCGGAGCTTGAGGCAGAGCTTGAAAAAGCAAAGAAGCATTATTCAACGATCGGGAAATATTTTGACGCCATAGATTCCATAACGGCCTTAAAGAACCTTTCCGCAATTCACGCTTTCGGAACGATTATGTGCTCGAATCTGGGTTTTGAGCGTTTTGAGATACCGCTCGAAAGCATCGCCTGCTCCTCTCTGCGCGAAAAGGTTTTTAAAGGAACCTGCTGTTTCCATAGAGCCGCAATCACTTCCGATAAAAAAGAAAAAGCCGATTGCTATAAAAAGGCATACGACCTTCTTTCTGTTCTTTTGGATCCTTCCTTTAACAAAAAGGTTATCTCCGGTTACAGAAGATATGAACAGGTTCTTTTTGCCGCAGGCTATATTGCTCTTGCGGAGCTTTTGGGCAACAAAAAATGCGGAATCGGAAACGATACCGCAAAGGCAAAGGAAATTCTTGACGGTGCAAGAGGCCTCTTCAATAAAAAAGAATCCCGGGAATATTTTGAAAAATATTATTCCGGAATAAAAAAATCCATCTTCGGCGGATACAGCTTTAAATGGATCGCCAGATAAGGAGGAGAAAAAATGGATATAATCAAATTTGACAGCGCCCTTGGCACCAATCCCATCGAAATCCGAGCACCGTATTATAACGCCATCAACCCAACCAAAGTCTATTTTGAGCAGGAAAAGGTTTCCGTCTGTGTGGATTCCCTCGGCCATGTTGAATTTTTCGATGAAAACGAAGAATCCATCGGTTTTGTGGATTTCCCCGTAAGCAACGACCCTTCCGAATATGCCCATACCGCACAGTACGGCGAATGCCACTGTTTTTCCAACGGAAAAACAGCAACGGTTTTTCTTCCGGTTTATTGGTGGGATGACAGCTATCCAAACTGCGACGGAGAATCCGACCGCTGGACAAGGCATGTAAAACGCCGCTTCCGCATAGTCCTTGATATTGAAACAAGAGAAATCTCTGTTCACGAAAAAGATATATAAGCACTCCGTGCTCATAAAAAATCCCCGTGCTCGTTTGAGCACGGGGATTTATCTTTATCAGGGATATTTAAAACCGATGTAGCAGTTGGAATAATATTTAAGCAAAATTTCGTCCCATTCATAGCCCTGTTTTGCATATGCAATAGAACCGACTGCGCTTAATCCAACTCCGTGTCCGTATCCGCGCATGGTGAATACAAACTGGTCTTTTGCGGCATCGTATTCAACCTCGAATGCGGTTGAACGGAGGAAAGAACCGCCAAGAACCGTTTCGCGGAGTTTTCTTGCGCTGTAGCTTGTTCCGCCAAGGTTAACCTTATCGACATAATCCGTTCCGCCAAAATAGCTGGAAACGCTTATCCATTTTGAAGGATCGCCGGAAAGGGTGATGCCTGCCTTGCTTTTAACTTTGCTCTGGAAATCGGAAGAGGAGATTCTCTTTACTGTTTCCGTCTTTCCGTCAACCGGAGAAGGAACAGAGAGAAGGTTTCTGTTGCTTCCGCCCCAGACCCATTTGCTGTCTGCGGTAACTCCGCAGCTTTCGGAAAAATATGTTGCAAGGATAAAATCGTTGCTTTTATCATCAAGAACCGCATAGCCGATAACCTCTGCAACACAGCGTTTTATCTGGTTATTAAGCTTTGCTGTGCTTGTTCCTGCGCTTACTACTCCGCCGTGATACATAAGATATGTATAGGTTGCGACTGCCTGTGCTTTAACATGTTCATCAGGCTGTCCTGTTCCTGCTTCGTATGCAACGATCTGGCATACAGCATCAAAAACAGTCATGGTAACGCCGTTTACCTTAACGGTATCAACAAGAGAACGTTCATAATATCCGCTTTCGTTGCTGTAATTTGCAGAACCGCTTGGCGCAGGAGAATATTCCGGTGCTTTGGAACTGCTCTGTGAAGGACTCGAAGAGCTGGAAGAGCTTCCGGAGGAACTGCTGGAGGAAGAACTTTCCTCCCTGCTTGCAGAAACAACCGGAATGGAAGAACTGCTCTCGGAAGAGGGTTCTTCCGAAGAAGAGCTGCTTTCGGAAGAACTTACGGAAGAGGAAGTTTCCGGAGTGCTGCTTGTGGTACTGCTTGGAGCGGAACTCGAAGAAGAACTTTTGCTCTGGGAAGAAGAACTGCTGGAAGAAGTACTGCTTTCAGAAGATGTTTCGGAACTGGTTTCGCTTTCGGATGTCTCTTCCGAAGAGGATTCGGAAGATTCCTCAGAGATTTCCTCGGAAGAGGAGGAAGAAGAACTTACCGGATTTTCTGCTGCACCGAAGGAAGCATCTGCTTCGGATTTCTGTGCCTGTGCAACAGCTTTATACCATTTATCCGGCATCAGCGGATTTTCGTTATAATAAGCCTTGCTTGTATCAAGATTGCTTATATCCTCCCCTTCTCTAACCTGTCTTGCAACGATAACAACCCTTGCATCGGTGAAATCATAGCTGCAGGTTGAAAGGGTAAGGAACTTATCTTCGGCATTATAATCAACGCCGGTTACAACCATGGTGCGTTTTGCAATCTGGTTAACAAATTCCTGTGTGCTTTCTTCGGTTCCGTTGATGAAGTTATTATAATTCCAAACGGGGCCGTCTTTTTCGTATGCGTTGGTAAGAATAACGCCAACAACAAGCCAATCTTTATCTCCATAAAGAGTATCGAACTGGATTACAGGATGCTGTTTATAGAATTTAAGCTTGCGGTATTTTATAAGATCGCTGAACATCTCGCCGTCATCATATACGTTATGTCCGTAGATGATAAGGTTTGTGCTCTGATAGTTCGGGTCTGCCTGACAGCGATAATCGAGGAAAGGAGTTCCGTACATGGAATAATTTCCATAGAAGTCCTTTCTGAGGTAGAACTGGCCTTTTTTGCCCTTATCGTTTTCTCTCTCCGTCTGTACTACCGGGAAGTTTACGTTTGTTCCGTCAATCTGGATATAACCGATAAGGTCGTTATTTTCCTCATAAAGTCCATAGAGCTTTTCATTAAAAGTCCAATCCTCCGGAACATTCTGTTCGGTTGTTATCATCTGCTGGAGGGTTATTGCAAGGTCTTTCTGTTCAAAGTTATTGAGAACTTTTGAACCGAGATATCCCATGCATCCGAGGAAAACAAGAATGGAGATAATAAAGACGGATTTTCTGATAAGTTCTCCCTTGCTGTCCCCTTTCATGGGAACAAATCTGGAATACCATTTCTTTTTTGTTTTTGCTTCGGATGTGCGGAATTTGGATTTTCCGGAAACCGCCGCAATAAGAGAAACGGAATTTTCATAAAGTTTTGGATATGCTGAAACAACAGCTCTTGCAAGATGAACAGCTCTTTTTCCTGCAAGGCTTATAAGTTCCTCTCTTGTTGCAGCAGAAACATGTTCTGTCCAGACGTTATCGCCCATACATACGGCAATATTTGCGCCTTCGCCGATTTTCATCGGGTCTGTTGTTATGGCGATTCCGATATTCGAACCATAGTTCTTGCTGACCTCGCCTGCAAGAACCGCCGCAGTCCAGCTGCTGTTTATTCCGTGATGCTTAAGAAGCTTTTTCGGGATATCGTATCTCGTAACTCCCTGGGAAGTTCCAAGATAGTTTCCAACATATTCATTGGTGTATGCCGCAGAGGTCATCTCGTTTCTCTGGATTCCTTCAACGGCGATTGCAGCCTTAAGGTCTTTTTTGGAAAGTTCTTTTCCAAAAGCCTGGCCGATATTTTCTGCATCAATGGCGTATGCCGCTGCTCCGATTTCTTCCGCAATACTTTTTATTGCGGCGTTTGTTCTTGCGTTGGCATCTTTTCTGTTCTGGCCTCTGGAATAAACCTGTACCGCGATTTCTCCGTCGTCCTCATAGATGCTGCAGGCTGTTCCAAAAGTTTCGGAACCTGCGATAGCTGCCTCTGTTTCGGGTTTTGTGATTCCTTCGGCACGAAGAGTTCTCATGGAGAAAGGCGCATCAAGAAATTCCGCAAGATACTGTGAAACGCGATAGCAAAGCATAAACTGAAGGCTGCTGCTGTCTCCGGGAACCATGATTATACACTGGTTTCCTGCGGCAACGGCACCTCCGCTTGGTCTTCCCTGTTTATTGCGGAAAATTTCCGCACCTTCCGGGAAAAGTTCGCCGTCTTTAAGGACGGTATTAAAACCGATTGCGGCGGAAACTGCGGAAACAGTCATGTTTCCGAATCTTTCTCCCATTCCGCCGATTACCATAATTACGTTATAATCCGCAAGGGATTCTGCGACGGTTTTATGTATTGCTTCCTGTCCTGCATCGATGCGTTTTCCTTTGATGTTGGTGATCCCAAGCATTTCGAACTGCTTTTGAACAAGAGAAGCGATATTATCCTGTTTTACGTTGCTTAAAAGTATTACTTCCGACTGCATGAAATCACTCCTTTCAAATAAAAGATTTTATGCACATATTTTTGTTGTTATCATTCCTTCGGGAAAAGACGGAGGCGCTGATGACGAATCTCACAGCGGTCAACAAGTGCCTCGATATCAAGAGCTTTTTCTGCCTCCTCGATCATTTCAAGAGTAGGTCTTGTTTTGGGATGACGGGGAGTAAATACGGTACAGCAGTCCTCATAAGGAAGAATGGAGGTTTCAAAAGTTCCGATTTTTTCGGAAATTTCAACAATCTCCTGTTTATCCATACCGATAAGAGGACGGAATACCGGAAGAGTTGAAACCGCATCGGTGCAGCCGATTGCAGGCATGGTCTGGCTTGCAACCTGTGCAAGGCTTTCGCCGGTGATGATTGCTCCGCATTCCTCTTTTTCTGCAAGGCGAAGAGCAACTCTCATCATAAAGCGGCGCATGATAACGGTAAAGAGTTCTTCCGGACATTTATTTTTGATCTCTTCCTGAATCTCGGTAAAACCTGCGGAGAAAAGGTCGATTACGCCGCAGTAATCACAGAGCTTCTGTGCAAGAGTCTGTACCTTAAGCCATGCTCTTTCTCCGGTATAAGGCGGAGACTGGAAATGAAGAGCACAAAGTTCAACGCCGCGTTTTGCAAGCATATATCCTGCAACGGGGCTGTCGATTCCGCCGGAGAGAAGAAGAAGTCCTCTTCCGCTGGTGCCGATAGGCATACCGCCTGCACCGGGAAGCTGCTGTCCGTGGATATAGGCATATTTTTCGCGGATCTCTACCATTACGATGATATCCGGATTATTTACGTTAACTTTAAGATGGTGGAACTTGGAAAGAAGAACTGCGCCCATCTCTCTTGCAATTTCCGGGGATTTCATGGGGAAGCTTTTATCGCTTCTCTTTGCCTCAACCTTAAATGTTTTAAGATAAGGAAGAGTATCTGCAAGATAGACTTTTGCTTTTTCAACAATATCTTCCCAGTTTTTTTCTGCAACGCATGCTCTGGTAAGAGCAACTATACCGAAAACTTTCTGGAGGCGTTCAACCGCTTCATCAAGGTCGATTCCATCCTCCTGAGGTTCGATATAAATGGTGGACTGGGATTTCCAGCATTTGAATTTTCCAAGATTTTCAATACGGCGTTTGCAGTTTTTGATAAGTCTGTCTTCAAAGCCGGAACGGTTGAGACCCTTAAGGGCAATCTCTCCGCATTTTATAAGTATGATTTCTTTCATTTTTTAACCTCTTTTTTATCTGCAAAGTTCGCTCATGGCGTCTTTAATCGCATTAACAAGTTCGTCTATATCTTCTCTTTCCGTATCTCTTCCGAAGCTTATTCGGATTGCGGAATCTATTCTTGCGCTGTCATATCCCATTGCCGCAAGAACATGGCTCTTTGCTCCAAGAGCACAGGCAGAGCCGCTTGAAACATAGATATTTCTCTTTTCGAGGAAATGGAGCATAATTTCGCTCCTTATTCCCGGAACGGAAATGTTTACAATATTCGGAAGGGCATCTTCTTTTGAATTAAGAACAATTCCGTCTATGTTTTCGATGGATTCTTTAAAATATTTTTCGAGCCATTCCATCCTCTCTTTTCTTACGGAAATGGAATGGTAATCAAGGAATGCCGCTTTTCCAAATGCGGCAATAAGGGGTGTTGCCTGGGTTCCGGGTCTTAACTGTTTTTCCTGCTCTCCACCAAAATGATTTGGAAGGACTCTTACTCCTTTTTTAAGCCAGAGAGCACCGATTCCTTTTGGACCGCCGATTTTATGGGCAGTTACCGTTAACATATCAACTCCGAGTTTTTCTGCCTTAAAAGGAAGCTTACAAAAAGCCTGGACGGCGTCTGTATGGAAAAGAACATCCGGATTTTTGCGTTTTGCGGCAGTACAAAGTTCTTTTATCGGGTTTATTGCTCCGATTTCATTGTTGACCATCATTATCGAAACGAGAACGGTTTTATCATCCACCTCATTAAAAAGAGCCATGGGGTCAATGATTCCGTTTTTATCCGGCGCAATATAAGTTACGGAAAAACCGTTGTTTTCAAGATACTTTGCGCTTTTTATAACGGAATCATGCTCGTATGCGGAAACGATAACCTTGTTTCCTCTGCGTTTTTTTGCAAGAGCGCCGCCGATAACCGCAAGGTTATTGGCTTCTGTTCCGCCGGATGTAAAATAAAGTCCGTCCGGATTTCCGCCGATATATCCGGCGATATCTTTTCTTGCCTGTTCCATTATTTTTTCCGCCTCGACTCCTTTTGAATGGAGCGAAGAAGGATTTCCGAAGGTTTCGGTCATAACCATATACGCTTCCTTTGCGGCCTGATCATAGACCTTTGTGGTCGCGCTGTTATCAAGATAAATTTCTCTCATAAACCCTGCCTCCGTTTGAACATAATTACCCATTATTCAGAATCATTATACACAAAACGACTTGTTTTTTCAAGATTTCTCTTTTAATATTAATATAATATTTATATAATAGTGCAAAACTTTCCCCTTTTTATTGCATAAAAAGAAAAACGGAAGCATTTTTTGCCTCCGTTCTTCGGTTATTCTTTATTTTTGATTATGGCTTTAACGGTTTTTGCGATATCCTCATGGATAACGTTTCTTGGTTCAAAACGGCAGGCTTTAAAGGTTATATCCATAACAAAACCCATTCCGAAAACGGAAAGAACCGTTCCGATTCCGATAGTTGCACCCATAAGCCAGGAAACAGCAAGAACGATAACGCTTATAATATTATTGACCGTTCCGATGCTGATTTTTTTAAAACGCTTGCCGACAGCAACAGTAAAAGCGTCTCTTGGGCCGCAGCTTAATCCGGTTATCATATACATATATTGCCCGATGCTGAGAATAAAAAGGCTGATTATAAAAAGCAGAAGCTTTACAGCAAAGGAGTCAATTTCCGGAACCGGGTCGAGCATGGAGAAAAAATCTGTTCCGAGTCCGACGCAAACCGCATCGATAAGGGTTCCCATACCTATGGGTTCTTTCATCAGAAGGTCGATTATAACAATAGAAAGTCCGATGGTTATGCTCGCCGTTCCGTATGTGATGGGGAAAACTATCGAAAATCCCTGGTTAAGAGCATTCCATGACGGAAAACCGATATCCGCTTCAATCTGAAGATAGATTCCGAAGCCGATAAAAAACATGGTAAAAGCCGACCAGAGCATTTTTACTATTCTGCTGTATCTTGGGGACAGATTTATCCAGAGTTTTTCGATCATAAAATCCGCTCCTTCCTATCGTAAACCCTTGTTTTTTCAAAAACTATAGGGGCACCAAACTAAGAATTCCTCCACCGCTTCGAAGTTCCCCACCTGGAAAGCTTCCGCGAAGGGAGGCTAAACAACAGGAAAATCATATCACTTTTATTTTTGGGTGTAAAGCCGTTTTTAGTTAAATTTTTTGTACCTAATTATATTGAATATTTGGTTTTTTTTGCTATAATTAAAGTGTTAGAATATGCGCAACTTTTAAAGCACGAAAGGAGGCATTTTTAAAAGCATTTTTAGCTTTTATGGTCTTTCTTTGCGTGCTTTTTTTGTTTGCTGAAAGGGGATTTTTTAATTGGTCTATGATGTTGCTGTAATCGGCGCAGGTATCATCGGCTGTGGAGTAGCGAGAGAACTTTCCCGCTATAACTGCAAAGCTGTGCTGATTGAAAAAGAAAACGATGTTGCAATGGGAACAACCCGTGCAAACAGCGCAATTATCCATGCTGGCTATGACCCTGAACCCGGTACTCTTATGGCAAAATATAACGCACCGGGCAATAAAATGGCCGGTGAAATTTGTGAGGAACTTGATGTTCCCTTTAAACGCTGTGGTTCTTTTGTTCTCGCTTTCAGCGAAGAAGAAATGGAAACCGTAAAAAAACTTTATGACCGCGGTGTAAAAAACGGCGTTCCGGATCAAAAAATTCTTTCCGGTGACGAAGTACGCGAAATCGAACCCAACGTATCCGAAAATTGCGTCGGCGCACTTTTTGCTCCCTCCGCAGGTATTGTTAACCCTTGGGAATTTGCTCTTGCCATGGGCGAACAGGCTGTTGAAAACGGCGTCGAACTTAAACTTTGCTGGGAAGTTGCTTCCATCAGAAAAGAAAACGAAAACTTCATCATTACCGGCAAAAACGGCGAAGAAATCGAAGCAAAATTCGTAGTTAACGCCGCCGGTGTTTATAGTGATACCGTCGCAAACATGATCGGTGACGAAAGCTTCTCCATCGATTCTTCCAGAGGCCAGTATTATCTCCTCGATAAATCCCAGGGCGAACTCTTCAACCATGTTATGTTCCAGTGCCCCGGCCCTCTTGGAAAAGGCGTTCTTGTTGCACCCACCGTTCACGGAAACCTTATCGTTGGCCCGGATGCAAACCCCGGATGCGAAAAAGACGACACCTGCACCGACCGTGAAGGTCTTGCAAACGTTGTTGCAACCAGCAAAAAAACAACAACCGCCGTTAACTTCCGCGAATGCATCAGAAACTTTGCCGGACTCAGAAGTGAACCTTCCACCCACGATTTCATCGTTGGTTTCTCCGATACCGACGCTCATTTCATGAACATCGCCGGTATCAAATCCCCCGGTCTTTCCGCAGCACCGGCAATCGCCGAAGACGCTGTAAGAATGCTTCTTGAAGCCGGTGTTCCCTCCGAAAAGAAAGAAAACTTCATCGGCGGACACAAACATCTTCGCTTTAAAGAACTTTCTGATGAAGAAAAATCCGCCGCAATCGCAAAGAATCCCGCATACGGAAGAGTTATCTGCCGCTGTGAAACCATCACCGAGGGCGAAATCGTTGATGCTCTCCATGGCGTAATCGTTCCCAGAACTCTCGACGGTATCAAACGCCGCTGCAACGCAGGTATGGGAAGATGCCAGAGCGGTTTCTGCGGACCGAAAGTTCTCGAAATCATCGCAAGAGAACTTGATATGGATCCCGTTGATGTTCTTCTTGATAAAGAAGGCTCTTACATACTCACCGGAAAAACCACGAAGGGAGGCTGCCGTTAATGTATTATGATTTAGTTGTTGTCGGTGGAGGCCCTGCAGGTCTTGCTGCCGCAGAAGAAGCAAAGAGAAACGGCGCCGGCTCTGTTCTTATCATCGAACGTGATAAAGAGCTTGGCGGTATCCTTAACCAGTGCATCCATTCCGGCTTTGGTCTTCATGTATTTAAAGAACAGCTTTCCGGCCCCGAATATGCACAGAGATTTATCGACCGCCTTGAAGGAACCGGAATCGAAGTTAAAACCGATACCATGGTTCTCGGAATCACTCCCGAAAAATCCGTATATGCAATCAGCTCCGCAGATGGCTATATGAAAATAGATGCAGGCGCAATCGTTCTTGCAATGGGTTGCCGCGAAAGAACCCGTGGCGCAATCGCAATCCCCGGCGAAAGACCTTCCGGAATTTTTACCGCAGGTGCAGCACAGAAATATATCAACATGGACGGATATATGTGCGGTAAAAAAGTTCTTATCCTCGGTTCCGGCGATATCGGTCTTATCATGGCAAGAAGAATGACCCTTGAAGGCGCAAAAGTTGAAGCAGTTGTTGAACTTATGCCCTATTCCAACGGTCTTAAACGTAATATCGCACAATGCCTTGATGACTATGGCATTCCGCTTTATCTCAGCCATACCGTAACTGATATCAAAGGTGAAAACGGACGTCTTTCCAAAGTTATCGTAAGCAAAGTTAACGGCTATGACCCCATCCCCGGAACTGAAATTGAATTTGACGTAGATACTCTTCTTCTTTCTGTCGGTCTTGTTCCGGAAAACGAACTTTCCCGTTCTGCCGGTGTTGTTCTTGATAAACGCACCAACGGTGCTATCGTCGATGAAACCATGATGACCTCCATCCCCGGAATTTTTGCCTGCGGCAACGTTCTTCATGTTCACGACCTTGTTGACTTTGTAACCCATGAATCCGAAAGAGCCGGTAAGGCTGCTGCAGAATATCTTAAAGCACAGCGCGAAAACGCTGCTTCCGATGAAGCAGAAGCTCCTATCGAACTTGTTAACGGAGATTTTGTCGGATACACCGTTCCCCAGAAAGTTACTGTTTCCAAGGTTGATAAATTCCTCGAAGTTCTCTTCCGTGTTCGTGCGGTGCTCAACAACGCAACTGTTGTTGTTAAAGCCGGCGATGACGTGCTCATGAGCAAAAAACACGAGCAGATGCTTCCCGCAGAGATGGAAAAACTTATTATCCCCAAGAAGATTCTTGATATGGCAAACGGCCGCAACATCGAAATTGCTGTTATAAAGGAGGGTGAAGAATAATGCTTAAGACAATAACCTGTATCTGCTGCCCCAAAGGCTGCCTCGTAACTCTTGATACTGATTGTCCCGAAGAAACCGCAAAAGGTTTTGGCTGTCCCCAGGGAAAAGATTATGCTATCGGCGAGCTTACTCACCCCATGAGAACCATTTCTTCCACCGTTGAAATCAAAGGCGGACTCCATCCCAGAATCCCCGTTAAAACCAACGGCAATATTCCGAAGGAGAAAATCTTTGAAGTTATGGACGAAATCAACAAGATTTCTGTTGAAAGCCCCGTAAAATGCGGAGATATCCTCCTCGAAAACGTTCTCGATACCGGCGTTAACATCGTCGCCTGCAGAGATATGTAATCCCGTGCTCAAAATCTTATAAACACAAAACCCCCGTGCTCGTTTTGAGCACAGGGGTTTTTATAAGCCTCCCTTGCCTAAAGGGAGGGGGACCGTCGCCAGCGGCGACGTTGGAGGGATTCATTTAAATTCTCACCTTGATGCTAATTATAAATAACAAAAAGCTCCCGCATTTTCATGCAGGAGCTTTTTTACACCTCATCAGTCACCTTCGGTGACAGCTTCCCCACAAGGGGAAGCCTTTTTATTATACGATAAGTTCGTATTCGCCGGTGCCGTCGTCGCCGTCGTAATAGTCCCAGAGTTTGTCGCCGTCATAGATACCTTTATCGGTAACAAAGCCGGTTACGAGTTCCGGAGGAGTTTTGTCGAATGCGGGATAGAAGCCGTTTACGCCTTCAACAGCGGTTCTGGTTCCAAGAGCCTCGAGAACGAGGTTAGGATCACGCTCTTCGATTTTAACGTCTTTTGCGAAGGGATGGCATTTATCGGGAGTTCCGGTTACATAGAAAGGAATTCCCCAATATTTTGCTGCAAGAGCAATCTGGAAAGTACCGACTTTGTTGATAACAACGCCGTCCATGGTGATTGCGTCTGCTGCGCAGGTGAAAACGTCAACCTTTTTCTCATGCATAGTCCAACCGGGCATATTATCGGTGATAACGGTTACATCAAATCCCATGTCATGGAGAACAGATGCGGTAAGACGTGCACCCTGGAAATAAGGTCTGGTTTCCGGGCATACAAATTTGATTTTTTTGCCCTGTGCTTTGATTTCTTTGCACATGAAGCCAAGAATGGTTTCTGCATAGCACTGGGTCATAACAGTACCCTCATCCGGGAACTTGGAAACAAGGTGTTTTGCAACTTCGCCGATTTTGTTATAGCGGTTATCGGTAAGAGCGATAATACGGTCAAAAGTTGCCTGGATTGCATCTTTTTCGCCTGCTGCATATGCTTCTTCTGCTGCAGCAACGCAGGAATCGGTGATGATTTTAATGCGTTTTGCGGTGGTAGGTCTTGCGTTAACGATAAGATCCTGTGCATGGCGGATATGTTCCATAGCTTTGTCTGCGGGCATATCTTTTGCTTCATAAGCAGCAAGAACGATACCCATTCCGCATGCAAGATAAGGGCCTGCACTCTGGACGATCATATCTCTCATGGCGTTTGCAACTTCCTCGGAGGTGTTGCAGGTTACAAATTTGATGGGATGCGGGTAGCATCTGCGGTCAAGAATACGGACTTTTCCGTCCTCATACCAAGCTACGTTTTCGTATCTGAGGAGAAAAGCAAGTCCTTCGTCTGCTCTCGGCATATTAATAATCCCCTTTCGGAATTTATTTTCATAAACATTATAACCTATTTTTCCCTTTGTTACAAGAGAAAAAGCCCTCTTTAAAGAGGGCTTTTTTCCAATTTTTTATCTGTCGCCTGTGTTTTCTTTAAGAATAATCGTTTCCGTAATTGTAAGGTCATTAAGCCTTGTTGCGGAATAGCGATAGAGGGTTATGGAAACTTCCTGTCCGGGAACGCAGTCCGCAAGACAGCTCTGGAGGTCTTCCATGCTATAGATATCATATCCGTTGAATTCGATGATGATATCGCCGACTTTTGCCTTGGTTCCAAAGAGAGAACCGTCCTCCTCGATGGATACGATCTGTACGCCTTCGGGAACATTATAATATTTTGCGGTAACGGAATCTATAGTCGTTCCGGTGATGCCGATTTTTGCTCTTCCGGAAACATAGCCGTTGGAAATAAGTTCCTCGATAATGGGTTTTGCGGTATGGGTCGGGATAGCAAAACCGATACCCTCATAATCGGTGGAGATGATTTTTGCGCTTGTGATACCGATAACCTGGCCGTATTCGTTGATAAGAGCGCCTCCGGAGTTACCGGGGTTGATTGCTGCGGAAGTCTGGATAACGGTCATGGAATGGACGCTGTCGCTGGTGGTGATAACACGGTCAAGTCCGCTTATCATACCGTCGGTAAAGCTGGACTGAAGACTAAGACCGCCGGGGTTACCAAGAGCATATACGGTTTCACCGATTTCGACCTGGGTGGAATCGCCGAACTGTGCTTCAACAAGGTTTTTTGCGTTGATTTTAAGAACTGCGATATCGGTCTGTTTATCGGAACCGATAACAACTGCCTCATATTCTTCCTCGTTATAGAGAACAACTTTTACTGTTTCTGCGCCTTCGATAACATGGGCATTGGTTACAATGTATCCGTCGTCGCTGAGGATAATTCCGGAACCGGAACCGGTAGGTTCAAAGGAATAGCTGTACTGATACTGAACGATTCCTACTACGGAGGGGCTTACCATTTTATAAATTTCGGTTGCAGAAAGTTTTCCGCCGGTAGAAACGGTGTTATCCTTCGGGATATTCTGAAGGCTGAGTTCCGGAAGAAGATTTTCAATCTGGTTTTCTTCCTGTGGCGGAGCAACAACTTCCGGATTGGATACTCTGTTTTCTCCGGTAACAAGGCGATATACCCCGATGGAGGAAACAGAAATCACGCAGATACCAAGAATTGCACCGATAATTCCGAGAAAAACTTTAAAGCCTTTTCCGGAGGATTTTTTCTGTTTATGAACATTTGCGCTTTCTGCGCTTTCGTATTTATTAAAATCCCACTGGTATTCGCTGTTTGCGCTGTTGTTGGGGCTGTAATAGTTGGACTGCTGCGGGCCGCCATAATAACCATACTGGGTTCCGTATTCCCTTCTCGGGGGCTGCTGATAGGTTCTCTGCTGGTTCTGGTTCTGATTCTGGGCCTGGTTCCAGTTTGCGCTGTTTGCATCGGGAGTTCCGTCCCAGGAAACATACTGGTTTGTATTTGCAGAATAAGTCCAGCCGGAGGGAGCATTTGTATTTCTTTCATAAGCAGGTTCTTCTTTTGCTTCCTCTGCTTCTGCTTTAACTTCCTCTTCTTTTACTTCTTCAATGGGTTCGGAATTATTCTGTTCCATTTCGTTTCTTTCGAATTCATCCATAGTTTAAGGTACCTTTCTGGTGGGTGATTTTTATGTGTATATTTTAGCCGAAAATTGTTAAATAAAAATAAACATATATTAAAATTTTATGAACAATTTTGTCGAAAGCTGAAAATCAGCGGCTCTTTTTTTCAGTTTTCTTCGGAATTTCTTCGTTTGTTTTTCTCTTTTTTGATTTTCTGTACTGCTACGGGAACGGAGAAAGTGAATTCAGTGTATTCCCCTTCAACACTTTTTACGAGTAAATCTCCCTTATGCTGGTTAACAATGGTCTGTACTATATAAAGACCAAGTCCAACGCCGGTTTTATCAAGGCTTCTTGATTTATCTGTTTTATAGAACCTATCAAAGAGTCTTGGGAGTTCCTGTTGGGCAATTCCCGCTCCGGTGTTTTTGATGGAAACAAAAACACATCCGTTTTTAATGGCATAGGAGAAAGAGATACATCCGCCCTCGTTAACAAATTTAACTGCGTTATCAATGAGGTTATAAATAACCTGGTGGATAAGGTCGTTATCTGCGTTAACAAGAATTTCTTCAGATTCAAGACCTTCTATCTCCAGCTTTTTCTCCTCAATTTTTTGTTCAAATGCAAAAACCGTTCTGCATACAAGTTCGTTGATATCAAAATCCGTAAGATTAAGCTTCATATCCCCTGCTTCGATTCTTGCGATGCTCAGCATGGATTTTACCATTCTCGAAAGCCTTTTTATCTCTTCGGATACAACCTCGAGATACTGTTTTCGCTTTTCTTCCGGGACTGTTCCATCAAGGATTCCGTCAATAAATCCGCCGATGGTCATCATCGGGGTTTTAAGTTCATGGGAAATATTCGCGATAAAGCTTCTTCTTACAGATTCCAGATCCGCAACAGAATCCGCCATATGGTTAAAGCTTCTTGCAAGCTGTGCGATTTCGTCTTCTCCCTCTGCATGAACCCTTACGGTAAAATCTCCTGTGGAAAAGCTCTTCGCTGCCGCCGCCATTTCTCTTAACGGTCTTGTCATCTTATTGGTGACGAAGTAAATCGCAACCGACGAAATTGCTGTTGCAATCAGCGCACAAAAGAAGATTATATCCATAAGGTCCATGATGAAGAACCAAACGTCCGTTGCCTCCGTTGTTGCAAAAAGAACCGCAAGAACCTCTCCGTCATGCACTATCGGGATTCCCACAATATAATGAGAGGTTTCATATATCTCTCCAAGAGTTCCGGAACCGCTGTATTCGCTCGAAACCGCCTTTTTCATTATATCTTCGGGGATGCTGTACGTTCTGTGGTTACAGTTATCCTCTTCCGAACAGATAAGGGTGTTTCCGCTTGTGTTAACAAGAAAAATCTGTGATTCCGTAATGGAAGAAATTATTCTATATCCGTTTTGCACCGTTTCAACCGGGATTTTATGATAGCCGTATCCTGCCATGCTCGAAAGAGTCATGCTTGCGGCCTGCTCTGCATTTTTATGGAGAGTTTCTCTGCTGGATTCGCCGAAATACGTTCCGGAAAAACCGATTACCAGAGCGCCCATAAGGGTCAGGGTTGCAAGAATAACTGCGGAGCAAAGAGCAAAATACCGGTTAAACAGTGATTTTTTTAAACTCTGCTTAAATTTTGACATAATCAGTCATCTTTCGTTTCAAATTTATATCCAACGCCCCAAACGGTTTTAAGGCTCCATTTTTCGGATATTCCTTCAAGTTTTTCGCGAAGACGTTTTATATGTACGTCAACAGTTCTGGAATCTCCGTAATATTCAAAGCCCCATACTTCATCAAGAAGCTGGTCGCGGGTATAAACTCTGTTGGGGTTGGATGCAAGGTGGAAAAGAAGTTCCAATTCCTTCGGAGGGGTATCAACAACTTTTCCGTCAACCTTAAGTTCATACTTTGTCATGTTAACGGTAAGTTTATCATAGCTTACCTCTTTTTTATCGTTTTCTCCGGAAGCTTTTCCGGTTCTTCTTAAAACCGCTTTTATTCTTGCGATAATTTCCTTCGGTTCAAAAGGTTTTACAACATAGTCGTCTGCACCGAGTTCAAGACCGAGAACTTTATCAAAAGTTTCGCCTTTTGCGGTAATCATAATAATGGGGCATTCGGATTTTTTGCGGATCTCTCTGCAAACCTGCCAGCCATCAAGGCGCGGCATCATTACATCAAGAAGAAGGAGATCCGGATTTTCTTCATCGAACTTAATAAGAGCTTCTTCTCCGTTTCCGGCAATCACTACGGAATAGCCGTCTTTTTCAAGATACATTCTTAAAAGTTCGCAGATATTTTTATCGTCGTCCGCAATAAGAATTTTTGTATTTGCCATTTATGTCATCCTCCTCTTTTTATTGGGGTTATGTTACATTTTTGATTTTTATTGTGTTCAAAAAGTTCCGTCTTATCAGATAAATAAGATTATATCTATATTATACAGCATTTTACACCGGAATAGTGAACACTTCTTGAACATTTTTTGGATTTTTTCGGAAATTCTCTTGTTAATTCGCCGATTTGCTGTATAATTAGTATGTTATATTATCGAAACATGCTTTTGATTTCAAAAAATACGAAAGAAAAGGACGTTTATATTTATGAAACTCGGAATGATCGGACTTCCTAACGTAGGAAAATCCACCCTTTTTAATGCAATCACCAATGCCGGAGCACAGGCAGCAAACTATCCTTTCTGCACCATCGAACCCAACGTAGGTGTAGTTGCCGTTCCGGAACCCCGTCTTGATAAACTTGCAGAAATTTACGAGCCGGAAAAATACACCCCCGCAACCGTTGAATTTGTTGATATCGCAGGCCTTGTTAAAGGCGCAGCAAAAGGCGAAGGTCTTGGCAACAAATTCCTTGCAAACATCCGCGAAGTTGATGCTCTTATCCATGTTGTTCGCTGCTTCTCCGATGACAACGTAATCCATGTTGACGGAAGCGTTAATGCAGGACGCGATATCGAAGTTATCAACCTTGAACTTATCTTCTCCGATATCGAAATCCTCGACAGAAGAATCGCAAGAGTTGAAAAAGACCTTAAGGGCGACAGAACCCTTGCTGATGAGCTTGATCTTCTTAAACGCCTTAAGGCACATCTTGAAGAAGGAAAATCTGCCCGTGCATTCTCCTGCGACGATGAAGAAAAAGAGATCATCAACGCTCTTCCCCTTCTTTCCAACAAACCCATCATCTATGCCGCAAACATGAGCGAAGAAGATTTTATTGAAGGCGTTGAAAACAACGAAAACTATAAATTCGTTGAAGAAATCGCAAAATCCGAAAACTCCGCAGTTATGCCCGTTTGTGCAAAATTCGAGGAAGAAATCTCCGATATGGAACCGGACGAAAAGAAAGAGTTTCTCGCAGAAATCAACCTTGAAGAATCCGGCCTTGACCGTATGATCAAAGCAAGCTATGACCTTCTTGGCCTTATGAGCTACCTTACCGCAGGCAAAAAAGAAGTTCGTGCATGGACTATCAAAAAAGGCACCAAAGCTCCCAAAGCTGCCGGTGCAATCCATTCCGACTTTGAAAAAGGCTTTATCCGCGCAGAAATCGTTAAATTCGATGACCTTGTAACCCTCGGTTCCTGGAACGCCGCAAAAGAAAAAGGCCTTATGAAGAGCGAAGGAAAAGAATATGTTATGCAGGACGGCGATATCGTCGAATTCCTCTTTAACGTATAAATAAAACAAAAGAGGCGGAAGCATTGCTTCCGCCGAAATATTTTCTCTGCAAAAAAGGAGGCGCAGATACCATGAAACCGAAACGCCTTGTTACCAACGCAATGCTTATAGCGATGTACGTCGTGCTCAGCCTTGTTGCCACCATAAACCTCGGCACAATGAAATTCACTTTGGACAGCCTTCCGATAATCGTTGGCGCAGCACTTTTTGGCCCTATTGACGGAATGCTTATCGGCCTTTTGGGAAGTTTTACAAACCAGCTTATAACCTGGGGCCTTGGACCTACAACAGTGCTCTGGATCATTCCTGCAGCCGTTCGCGGCCTTCTTATCGGTCTTTATGCAAAGCACCATAACTTTGATATGAGCCTTAAACAGACCCAGTTTATAACCGTTTCTTCCGCACTTGTTGTAACGGCTCTCAATACGGCAATCCTCTATGCCGATGCATGGATAATGGGTTATCACTATGCGGCTGTTCTGATGGACGTTGTTCTCAGAATCATTGCCGGAGTTATAGTTGCCGTTGTTTTTGCAACTATTCTTCCCCATATCCTTAAACCCCTTAAAAAAATCGTTGGTAAATAATAAGAAAAACAAAAGCGCACACTTTTTGAAAAAGTGTGCGCTTTTGTTTTAGGCGAGCAGGGGTAAGAAAACTTTTCTTTCAGGCGCTATCCGGTTTCTTTCGGTTACAAAAGAAATGGGGGTACATATATGACACCTCATTCGTCAAAACCTTCGGTTTTGCCACCTTCTCCTCAAGGAGAAGCCTGCCCTACAGGAATCCTTTAAAAGAATCCCTCCACCACTTCGTGGTCCCCCTCCCTTTAGGCAAGTGAGGCTGATAAAAAAGGCACCCTTTCGGGTGCCTTTAATTATTTCGGTTATTTATCAGCCGTTCTTTTTCTGTCTTGCTTCGATATCTGCAAGAGCATCTTTTCTGGAAAGGTTGATTCTGCCCTGCTGGTCGATTTCGACAACTTTAACAACAACTTCGTCACCGGGTTTAACAACATCTTCAACTTTTTCAACGCGTTTTGCGTCAAGTTTGGAGATGTGGCAGAGACCTTCTTTACCGGGAGCGATCTCTACAAATGCACCGAACTGCATAAGTCTGGTAACTTTGCCTTTATAGATTGCGCCAACTTCGGGATCCATGGTGATGGTCTGGATTACCTGGATAGCTCTTCTTGCATTTTCAATATCCATGCCGGAAACAAATACGCTGCCGTCTTCTTCGATGTCGATTTTAACGTCGCATTCTGCGCAGATTTTCTGGATGGTTTTACCGCCGGAACCGATAACGTCACGGATTTTGTCGGTATCGATTTTGATGGTGAGCATTTTGGGAGCATATTTGGAAAGTTCTGCTCTGGGTTCTGCGATTGCAGGAGCCATGATATCATCAAGGATATAGAAACGAGCTTTCTCGGTTTTTTCGAGAGCTTCTTTGATGATTTCGGGAGTAAGACCGTCGCATTTAAGGTCCATCTGAATTGCGGTGATACCGTCTTTGGTACCTGCAACTTTAAAGTCCATATCGCCGAAGAAGTCTTCAAGACCCTGGATATCAACCATGGTCATCCAACGGTCGCCTTCGGTGATAAGACCGCAGGAGATACCTGCAACAGGTTTTTTAAGCGGAACACCTGCATCCATAAGAGCAAGAGTGGAACCGCAGATTGCACCCTGGCTGGTGGAACCGTTGGAAGAAAGAACTTCGGAAACGGTTCTGATAGCATAAGGGAATTCTTCAACAGGCGGAATTACGGGTTCGAGTGCTCTTTCTGCAAGTGCACCGTGACCGATTTCACGTCTGCCGGGACCACGGGAAGGTCTGGTTTCGCCAACGGAATAGGAAGGCATGTTGTACTGGTGCATATAGCGTTTGCTGGAAACACCGTCGATGCCGTCGAGTTCCTGTGCTTCAGAAACAAGGCCGAGGGTTGCAATGGTAAGAACCTGGGTCTGTCCACGGGTGAACATACCGCTGCCGTGGGTTCTGGGAAGAAGACCAACTTCTGCTGCAAGAGGACGGATTTCATCAAGGCCACGGCCGTCAACACGTTTGCCGTCGTCGATGAGCCAACGTCTTACAACATATTTCTGGAGTTTATACATAGCCTCGTCGATTTTGAGGATATCGTCGGGATAAACTTCGTCGAATTTTTCATGAACTGCTGCGATGATAGGCTGAAGAGCAGCATCACGAACGTTTTTGTCGTCGGTATCAAGAGCTCTTCTTACGTCTTCGATTGCGAACTCTTTGATTGCTTCAAACATTTCTGCGGGAACATCAATTACCTGATATTCGAATTTTTCTTTACCGATTTCTGCAACAACGCTGTTGATGAAGTTAACCATTTTTACGTTTTCTTCATGTGCAGTCATGATTGCTTTGAGCATGGTTGCGTTATCAACTTCGTTTGCGCCTGCTTCGATCATAACAACTTTTTTATCGGTGGAAGAAACGATAAGGTGAAGATCGGATTTTGCATCCTGTTCCGCGGTGGGGTTAAGGATGATCTCGCCATCAACAAGGCCAACTTCGCATCCTGCGATAGGTCCGTTCCACGGAACATCGGAGATTGCAACAGCCATGGAAGCACCGATCATACCGCACATGCAGTAGGAATAATCGGGGTCAACAGACATTGCGGACATAACAACTGCGCAGTCGTTTCTCATATCTTTAGGGAAAAGAGGGCGCATAGGACGGTCGATTACACGGCTGTCGAGGATTGCTCTGTCGGTGGGGCGGCCTTCTCTTCTGGGGAAGGAACCGGGGATTTTACCAACGGAATAAAGCTTTTCGTCAAAATCGACGGAAAGAGGGAAATAGTCAATACCTTCGCGGGGGGTCTTGCTTGCGGTTACGTTACAAAGAACAGCGGTTTCGCCATATCTTACAAGGATAGAAGCGTTTGCAAGGCAGCACATTTTGCCGGTTTCAAAGCTGATTTTTCTGCCGCAGTATTCGGTTTCAAAAACTCTGTAATTTTCGAACATAAAAAAATACCTCCGTTTAAAATTTTTGCGCACGGCAAAAACAAAAGCGGAAGCGGGAATAAACAATAAATCCAAAAACCAAAAAAATCCGCTTTTTTCGGTCCCTCGATTAACTGCTTATTTCCGTGCCTGCCGTTTTTGCCGCACATGGTTAATAATTGGTTATAAACTCAATAAAAAGTCAGAGGAAAATAAAATTTTCCCCTGACTTTTAAAAAGACATAATTAGTGTCTGATACCGAGTTTTGCAACGATTGCACGATAACGTTCGATGTCGGTTTTCATGAGGTAGTTAAGAAGGTTTCTTCTTTTACCAACCATTTTGAAAAGGCCGCGTCTGGAATGATTATCTTTTTTGTGCTCTTTAAGATGCTCGGTAAGATCTGCAATTCTTTTGGTAAGAACAGCGATCTGTACTTCGGGGGAACCGGTATCGGTTTCGTGAAGTCTGTTAGCAACGATTACTTCGGTTTTTTCTTCCTGTCTCATCATAGTGATTCACCTCAAAAATATATTTTTTAGAATTTGGCTTTCTCACAGAAAGGGGCGATATGCTTTTTTGAGGCAACCGCTACCGGACGTTTTTAAAATCGCGTTCAGCGGACAAACCCTTTTCCGGGAAAAAGTTAACTTACTGACACAGTCAGCCTTAAAATTATATCAGACAAAACCCGTTTTGTAAAGCCTTTTTCTCTGCTTTTTTAAATATTTTTTATAGCCGGCTTATGGTTTTTACCATTCGATTTTTCCTTCCTCAAAATAGCTGTAGAATCTGTTATCATCAAACGCCGGAGCATCAAACATTTCCTTGCTTCCGTCAATAAGTTTCCAGCCGCTTTCTCCGATCATTCTTCCCCGGTCATATTTATTTTCCGGGTCATAAAGAAGAAAATATTTATATTCTTTCTCCTTGCTCGTTCCGTCGGCATATTCAATATCCGTTATGGTTCTGATTACGAGGAAGGAATTCAATGTGTCTGCAGGGTCATAAAGTTCCTTCACTCCACCGCCGATAAGATTTATTTCGGTATTTGTTGCATTTTCGTCAACTTCCGCTCTGCGAATATCAAAACTTAAGATGCTTTCGTCCCCCGAAAGATTTTCCGCGATGTAATCTTCGGCAGCAGTTACCGCACTTTCCGCAAAATCGCTCCAAAAATCGACATTGCTATACATTACAACGTCATCTTCTGTAAAGACATACTGCTTTACATCCGGTTTTTCCTCGCTGTAATCAAAAACGTAGTGGACGTTGTTCACCTTAAAAAGAACCTTGCTTCCATAAACAGCTTTGATTTCCGGATAGACCACATCGGACATTCCGTAGGTATAGCGTCTTGCTGTAATTTCAGTATCAAATTCCTTTTTCACTGTTCCATCGGAATCGATAACGGTAACCATATAATGCATATTATCCGGATTTTTTCCACGCAAAGCTTCGTCATAATCTTCCGGGCGGTTTACCCAGATTATGATTATCTCTCCGTTTTGTTTCGATGAAGCAGAGGCAAGAATCGGGCCCCATTCCACATTGAGCAGTTTTTCTCTTGGAAAATCCCAAATTGTCTTTGGAGCTGAAATATCTTCAATATCATAAATTCTTATTCCCCATGCATCACCGAAATAAAATTTTTTGCTGTCAACAACACCCCAGTCCACCCTGTTAGCCAAGTGTTCCGGAATGATTTTTATTTTTTTATTGATTCTAATATAAGCAAAACCGATTGGGCCGCTGTAATCCCCATAAAGTTCCGGGTCAAAATAAAAGCTTCCGAGGGAATATGCAGCATCTTCCGGCCAGGTTGTTTTTCCAAAAGCCTTTGAATATTTAAGCGGCTCCATTATTGCCAGAGGAGAAAGTCCGTAATCAAGAAGGCCTTCCGCATAAGAAAGCTGCTGTTCGGTATATCCAAGTTCTTTTACTGCGGCGCTATATTCCTCTTCTGTGATTTCGTCATCATCACTTTCCGAAATCATCGGTTCGTCTTCGTTTTGCGGTTCTTCCTGCATATTGCAGGAGCAGAACATAAGCAAAGCCAGCAAAAGCGCAATCACTTTTTTCAGCATAAAAAGGCCTCCTTTTCTGTATTAATAATAATTCTCTTCTATGGAAACAACGATCCATCTTCCGTCGATTTTTTCGAACTTTACTTCCATAATGCCGCATTCTTCGTTTCCTATTTGATACATGATTGTTTCTGCGGTCATTTCTGTTTCGGTCTGTTCGGTTATAACCGTATCGCCGTAATAAACGGTTCCGTATCCTCTGGAATGGCGAAGAAGATAAACTTTTCCGTCAAACTCCATAACGTGACTTCCAAAAGAGGATTCTTCGATTACGTTCGGTGCAATCCATTGGCAGAGATAATCAAAAACTTCCTCCCGGGAGGTGAAATTATCCGCAAGATAAGCTTCTGCCGCAGTATCTATATAATATCCTTTATATTTAGTTTCGTTATTAACAGAAACGCCACGAAACACAGATGCATTTTCAAGCGCATCCGGCAGAGCCGTATAATCAAAATCCTTTCCATAGGGTTTTTCATTATAAAGGCGAACGTAATAATTATCCCAATCCACGTCCATACCGAAAGTTTCCAGTTTAAGTTCGTTAAGTATCTCGATATGCTTCGCAACAACTTCCGGAATGGTCATATTCTTTTCTACCTTTGCAACGTTGTATTTTCCGTCCTGTTTAACAATTCTTGCGGTATAGCGGTCTTTTCCGCTTTCGATGAATTCTTTGAATTCCGGTTTATCAAAAATATTTTCTCCGTTTTCGCTGTCGCATTCGATAAATTCTCCGGAATCGCCGATTTCATACCCGGAAAGATTGTTTGCAGTAAGATAGATGAATTCCACATCGTATGCGGTCCAATCCGTTCCCCTTATTTCGGATTCCGTTACGGAAAGGATATACGGAAAAACCGATTCCATCTGTTTATGGGGCGGAGTATATACCATAGCCTCTTTATGATAGACAAAACCGTATTCTTCGAGGGTTTCGTGGTTATATCTTACTGCGCCGAAAATTTTCAGCGCGGTTTTTCCAACCCATTCAACCGGATAGAAACAGTCATCTCCGATTTCTTCAAAAAGCGGTTCAAGCTCTTTCTGGAGTTCCGGTTCAAGGTCATATTTGCTCACCATCGGAAGAGCCATAAGCGCCGCATATAAAACTTTTTCATTATCAATATGTGAAATAGTGGAAAATTCTCCGGTTCTTCGGATTCTGAAAAGAATTTCCTCAACTTCTGCCGGGATTTCAACTCCTTCTGCTTTATAGGGATTTCCGCCTTCATAACCGCAGGGAGTTGAATTAAGTTCCTCCGGATATTCCAAGAGATTTTGCATATTTTTATAATCCATCTGGTTAAATTCCTGTTTTGCTTCCTGCTGTTCTTCTGCTATTGAAGAATCCTCTTCCGGAATATTTTCCGGAACATCAGCAGCACCGCAGGAACAGAGCACAAGCAGCGTAAACAAAACTGCAAACAATTTTTTAAACATACCAAAAACCTCCTTTTTATATTTTACACACTGTATATTACGTTTATAATTATCCTTAACGGAAACAATTTACGAATAAACCGTATAATATGTTTTTCTGGAAAGATACTTCCATGTTCCGTCATCATCAAGCCTGATGGTTACTGTATAAAAATTTTCGAGGCGATAATCACAATCATAGTCCGCATCTCCGTACTGTGCAACATCAATTTCGAGGATCTTTCCGTTTTGACGGACATCTGTTATAGTCGGAGGAAAATATCCTCCACCGTATCCGCCGGGGAAATAATAGAGTCCCGTTTCCCTATCAAATTCGTTTTCTCTTACGTTCCTGCGAATATCGTCAACGTCCCATAGAAAATATTTTTGGATATATTCAAGAACAAATTCCTCCGGATACAAAAGGTCGTCGCTTTCCGGATCTTCATAAATATCTTTTCCGGTATATTTGATATATGCGAAAGCTAAAAGGTGATAGGCATTTACGCCGTCGATATATTCTTCCTCGTTAAAATCATAGCGCAGAGAATAGCTTGCCATGCCTATATATTTATCGAAATATTCCACATATTCTTCCGGGGTTTCCGGAACGGATTCAAATCTTTCTTTTGAAAGAAGCAGTTTTTCCCGGAATATTTCCGCATCATAGGCAACTTCTTTTGGGGCAAGATATTTTTTTGTATATTTCTGTCCCTTTCCCCATTTGAACATTATAACGGTTTCATCACCTTCAAGGCCGATATAAAGAGTGCCCTTTCCTTCGCTTGTTAATATTTGGGTTGGGGTTCCAAGTTCGCCCAGGCTTTCTCTGTCTTTTGGATATTCCGTCCAGTTTTCCGGCTGGAGAAGTTTATACAAAAACGCTTTTTCTCCATCGCCCAAAACAGCGAAATCCTTTTCTGATGTTTCTTCTCCCTTAACCATTTTCATGCCGGAAAAATCCTCTAGCATCGGTTCGGTTTTTTCCTGATTTTCTGTTTCTTCTTCTGGTTCGTTTTCCGGAATTTCTTCTTTTATCTCCGGTTCTTCCTGTTTTTCTTCTTTCGGCTCTTCAAAAAGAATTTCTTCGTGGATATCCTCCGGTGTTTCTTCATAAGCGCCGCAGGAGCAGAACATAAGCAGAGTAATTATAATTATAATAACCTTTTTTAACATAATAAAAACGCCTCCCTTGCTTTCTACCAAATAGGTAACTCAAAGGAGGCGTTTTGCAACAATATTTTAAATAAATCCAAGAAGTTTTTTTATATCTTCTCCGCGGTTTTCAATCCAGCAAAGAGAAACTCTTTCCGCATTATCTCTATCGAGAGCAATTCTTTCAAAAAGTTCTTCCTTGCTATCAAAAACCTTTTCCTCGCGGACGTAATCAATAAGGAAAACCGGAACTTTTTTTCCATAAAGCTCCTTATCGACTCCGATAATATTGGTTTCTGCCGCAGGAATATTTTCTTCGGAAACAGTCGGTTTAACTCCAACGTTGGTAACCGCCGGATAGAATTTTCCGTCAACATAAGCGGCGGAAACATAAACACCGAATTTTGGAATTATGTAGCCTTCTGCAAGAGGCTGATTTATGGTCGGAAGTCCGAATTCTCTTCCGAGTTTTTTTCCGCCGATAATCTCCGTTTCGATGCAGAAAGGGTATCCGGCAAGAAGCTCGACCTCTTTCATATCCGCGTTTTCTGCTGCAGCGCGGATTCTGGTGGAGCTTATGGCTTCGCCTTTATCAAAAACTTTATCTACCGGGCAAAATTCCATGCCGTATTTTTCACAAAGTTCCTGCATTTCTTTTGCTCCGCAGGAAGCTTTGTGTCCAAAGCGATAATCCGTTCCGCAAACGACTTTTTTACAGCGGAGTTTTTCCACGAGTATCTCTTTTACAAATTCTTCGCCGGAAAAATCTTTAACGTCGGAAAAATCCGGTGCATAAACATGGGCAATTCCACAGGTTTTTATAATGCTGTATTTTATTTCCGGAGGTTCGATGCGCTTTGCTCCGGATTTTCCGGTTGGAAGGCTTTTTTCGGAAAAAGTAAAAACCCAAGGTTCAAGTCCTTCGGATTCCACAGCATTTTTAAGAACCTCTCTGTGTCCCCGATGGACACCGTCAAAAACGCCGAGGGCAACGGCAGTTTCTTTTTCCGGAAGCATTGTTGTGATAAATTCTTCCATTCTGTCAGTCATCTTCCTCTTCATAAATAACGTAATCGAGGTAAAGTCCCTCGGGCTTTGCGGTTCTTCCTGCTTTGGTGCGGTCTTTGGATTCGATTATATCCATAATTTCGTTGGGGTCGATTTTGCCTTCGTTAACTTCCAGCAGGGTTCCGACCATGATTCGAACCATGTTATAAAGGAATCCGTCGCCGGTTACAGAAAAGGTTACCAAATCGCCATCGCGTTCAACCTGGCAGTCATAGACCGTTCTGGTGCAATCCTCCTGCTCTCCGTTTGATCCGCAGAAAGCAGAAAAATCATAGGTTCCGATAAAATCGGTGCAAACCGCATCAAGAAAATCTTCGTCAATGGGTTTTGGATAATGGAGCGCAAGTCCATGCCAGAAAGGGCTCATATACGGTGCATTCCAGATTTTATATACATAGCGTTTTCCCTTACAGGAATAGCGTGCATGAAAATCATCGGAAACCTCTTCGCAGTCCACTGCCGCAATATCATCCGGCAAAAGAGCATCAAGGCTTCTTCTGATATGGTCACAGGTGTATTCGCTCTCTGTTTTAAAGCTTACGCAGAACATATTTGCATGAACGCCGGAATCGGTTCTTGAACAGCCTTTGATATCGGGTCTTTCGCCCTGAAAAAGAATCTGCATTGCGTCCTGGAGGGTTTCTGCAACGGTTACTGCGTTTTTCTGTACCTGAAATCCGTGATAGTTCGTACCTTTATATGAAATTGTCAAAAGTAAATTTCTCAAAGACGGAACACCTCCGGACCGTACATATTCATAAGGATAACCGTAGCAAAACCAAGAGCAACAAAAAGCGCAGCAAAGAGGTCTTTTGCGGTCATTTTAAGCTGTTTCATGCGGGTTCTTCCCTCGCCGCCATGATAGCAGCGGCATTCCATAGCAAGGGCAAGTTCATCCGCTCTTCTGAATGCGGAAACAAAAAGCGGAATAAGAATCGGGATAAGAGCTTTTGCTCTCTGGATAAGATTTCCGCTTTCCATATCAGCGCCCCTTGCTTTCTGTGCGGCCATGATTTTCTGGGTTTCATCAATAAGAGTCGGGATAAAGCGCAGAGCGATGGTCATCATCATAGAAAGCTCGTGTACCGGAACTTTTATTTTCTGGAGAGGTTTAAGAAGTCTCTCAAGTCCATCGGTAAGGGCAATGGGAGTTGTGGTATAGGTTAAAAGGCTGCTTCCGGCAATAAGGCAAATTATGCGGATGCACATGAGCACAGCAGTGAGCACGCCTTTTCCGGAAACGGAGATGAATTTCCATTCAAAAATCGGATCACCCTCAACAAAGAAAATGTTGAGCACGGCGGTGAAAAGAATAATCGGCATAATTGGCTTTATGCACTTGATAACAAGCTTCCAGGGAAGCTTTGAAAGAGCATAGAACAAAGCAACCATCGCAACACCGATAAGAAGAGAGAACAAACCGTCCGCAACAAAGAGGAGAACGATGTATGCGATGATAAGAACAAGCTTCATTCTCGGGTCAAGACGGTGGATTATGGAATCCCCGGGGAAATACTGGCCAAAAGTTATATCCTTAAGCATCTGAGTTACCTCCTTTATCAAGGAGTTTGAGCATGGCTTCTTTTGCTTCCGCAACAGTGAGCACGCTTTCCGGAACATCTATTCCTTTTTCGCGGAGTTTTGCAAAAACTCGGCTTATCTGGGGAACTTCGAGTCCGATTTCGCAGAGTTCATCAACTCTTTTGAAAATTTCTCTTGTTTTTCCGAACATTGCAACCTTGGAATGGTTCATAATGAGCACATGGCTTGCAAAACGCGCAACATCTTCCATGCTGTGAGATACAAGAATAATGGTTGCACCGGTTTTTTCGTGGTATGCTTTTATCTCGGAAAGGATAAACTCTCTGCCCTTGGGGTCAAGACCTGCAGTGGGCTCATCAAGAATGAGCACCTCGGGACGCATTGCGAGCACGCCTGCGATAGCAACTCTTCTCTTTTCTCCTCCGGAAAGTTCAAAAGGAGATTTTTCAAGGTAATCCTCGGTTAAGCCGGTATGTTTTGCTGCTTCAAGAACCCTTGCTTCAACCTCTTCATCGGAAAGTCCCATGTTTTTTGGACCAAAAGCAATATCTCTGCGAACAGTTTCTTCAAAAAGCTGGTGCTCGGGATACTGGAAAACAAGACCGACCTTAAAACGGAATCTTCTGATATCCTTCGGATTTGCCCAAAGGTCTTCCCCATCGATGAAGATTTTTCCGGCAGTGGGTTTTAAAAGTCCGTTAAGATGCTGAATGAGTGTGGATTTTCCGGAACCGGTATGTCCGATAAGTCCGACGAAAGAACCTTTTTCAATCTCTATATTAACATCACTGATGGCACGGTGCTCATAAGGAGTTCCTTCTGAATAGACGTAGTTGAGGCCTTCGGTTTTAATGATATTTTCAGCCATTTTGAGCACCGCCTTTCAAAAGATTTTCCAATGCGGCAACGCATTCCTCTTCGTTGAGCACGCAATCCGGCAAATCGAATCCTTCTTTTTTCAGTTCATGGCAAAGTTCCGTAACCTGGGGAACATCAAGACCGATTTTTTTGATTACATCAACGTTTTTAAAAACCTCTCTCGGGGTGGAATCCATAAGAACTTTTCCGTCGTCAACAATGGCGATTCTGTCGCACATTGCTGCCTCGTCCATATAATGGGTGATG
>JAFYOZ010000075.1 GCA_017547705.1 Oscillospiraceae bacterium | reverse complement strand
CTTCAAGATATTCAATAAAGTCCTCCATTCCAAAAACCTCTTAAATTTTATTTAGATGTACATCTAATTGGATTATACCACCGTTTTGGTTTTTGTCAAGATTTATTTTGATGATTATCTAATTAAATTTATATAAAAAAGAAGATGCTATATATTTAAGCACCTTCTTTTATTTATATTTATAAAGCCCCTCAACATCAACAAGTTTAAGCTTCATATTTTCAAGATTGCGAATCTCCCTCGGGAAAGGCTCGACGGAAAAGAGCATATCATATCGCTCCCAATATTCCGTAAACAGCTTTTCATTTTTGCGAAGACGGGCAACAAGCTGTTCTCCGGATTCGGAATAGTTTCTTTTGTATTCCGCAAAAAGGATTTGTCTGTTTCTCTGGTTTGCCGCAACGATTTTTGCGTCCGAATATTCCTTAAGCGAACCCCAGTAACCGGAAAGAACAGAACCAAGGAACGGAAGCATACCCTGCTTATTTTTGCGGGTCATATACTGCATGCAAACCTGCTCATAAAGTTTTCCGGAAATATATTCCTCAACTTCCATAGAAAGATTTTCGAGCACAGTTTTTCCGGTTGCAATATCGGTTCTGTTCGGAAGAACAAAACGGAACCAAAAAGCAAGAGCTTTTGAATTAATAGTATAAATGCCCTTTCTGCTGGATTTGTTTTCCTCTCCAAAAGGAATATCTCTGTTAACAATCTGCATCTGGAGAAGAGTAAGGAGATATTTATTTACCTTTGTGGAACTTTCTCCGGTTTCCGCAACAATTTCATTGATGCGCTGGCTTCCTTTTGCAAGAGCAAAAAGAATAGAGTTATAAAACTCCGGTTCACGAAGTTCATCGAGAAAAATTGCCGGCGGCTCATTAAAAAGAGGCGCATCTTTTCTGAGGAAGATTTTTCTGATGTTTTCCTCAAAATCAAGATTTTCGTCAACGAGTCCAAGATATTCCGGAACGCCGCCAAGGCAGCAGTAATATTTCATCTTATCAAAAGCAGAAATATTCTTCGGCAAAATCTTTGCCGCATCAAGATAATCCAGTTCATCAAGTTTATAGATAACCGGTCTTCTCATTGCCGCAGCAGAATTTTCCGCAAGAATCTCGTTTTCAGTAAAATAGCATCTTCCGCATCCGGCAAGAACAAAAATCGCGCTGTTTCTCCATTCGTTTTCAAAAGCGGCCCTAAAATCCTTAAGGATGTTTCTGTCCTCAAAAACAAGATCTGCAAAATTATCTATTACAAGAAGAAATCTTTCGTCCTTTGCAAATTCAGCGATTCTTTTAAAAGCAACCTTCCATGTAGGAAAATCCTCTTCTTCTTCAGAAAAAGCAGAAACCGCTTTTTCAAAAAGTCGGAGATTCATAAAGGAATTCAGCTTTTCTGCAGAAAAGAAAACTCCTCTTTTTCCTTCAGCAAATTCAGCAAGAAGCTCTGTTTTTCCGGATTTATGATTACCGTAAACAACGACAAATTTTGCTCCGGAGGATACCCAGTTTTTTTCCATGGAATCAAGTTTTCCTTCTCTTCCAATTGCCATTCTGTTCCCTCCTAATTATATATTTTAAGGTATTATAATTCTGTGACCTACATTTTAGTCCTCATAATCCCTTTTGTCAAGAAAAACCGCGTTATTTCGCGGTTTTTTCCACTTTTACATATAAAAAATCCTCCGGGCGGAGAGTTCCCGGAGGTTTTTTATTTTATTAAGTCATCTTATGCGTTTTAAAAAAGATTATTTTCTTTTTTTGAAGCAAAGAGCAGCACCTGCTGCAGCAGAAACAACTGCCATTGCAGAAGCCACACCAATCATACCTTCTGCACCGGTGTTGGGGTTGCTTTCGTTACCGCTGTTGGAACCGTTACCGTTGCCGTTTCCGGAACCGGTGTTTCCGTTTACGTTAACTTTGCTTCCGGAGAGAATATATCTTCCAAGGGTGGAACCTGCTTTGCGTTCGATTTCAATCTCTACTTCTTCATAAAGATGAACTTTGCTGTAGTCGATTTCAATTTTGTTATCTTTTCCGTCAATGTTAAGATGGAAAGTAAGTTTTTCGCTTTCGTCGGTGTTCATACCAAATTTGGTAAGAAGTTCAGCATAGGTACAGCCGGGTTTCCAGGTGATGGTAAAATCACTTGCAATAGGCTGGGTACCGTAAAAATCAAGGTAGTAGTAATCAAAAACCTGGTCGCCGTTTACCTTTTTGTATTTTGCGCCGCTGTCATTAAGGAAGTTAACGCCGGTCTGGTTGGAAGCAACTTTATCGATCTCAACAATAATGTTTGCATCAGTTGCGCTGTTTGCAAGAGTAAGACCCTTATCTGCAATAGATCTGAAAGCGGTGGTAGAAATTACAAAAGCTTTTTTGGAAGACATTCTGTCCTCATAAAAATCCCAGTAACCAAAATCTGCTTTTTCGGTTGCTTCGTTAATGGGGAAAATTGCGCCTTTTGCATTGTTTTTATAGTTCTCTGCAAAATATTCAACAGTATCTTTGGAAGCAATAGCTACGTCAGCAATAACATCGTTTCTGATACCGATATATGCTTTTCCATCAGAAGCGCCGGTTGCTTTTGCCTGGAAGGTACCTTTTGTATAGTTTACGCCAAAGTTGTCGGCAATTTTAACTTTTACAATATGAACATCCTGGTTACATACAGCTTCATATCTTGTGGTTTTTCCTGCTTCATTAAGAGTTTTTGCCGCGGTTCTTACTTCGATATAGTCGGTACTGAAGTTGATGGTTTCAACAGTAACAACAGTCTGGGTGGTTTTATCGTCGCTAAGGGTGGTTTCTGCAGTAACAGTTCCACCCATAGCAAAAGAGGTGGTAGGTTTGCCTTCCTCGGTTACGGTAAAAACGCCGGTTTCTTCATCAAAAGTACCTTTGTTTACGGTAGTGGTAACCTTATCGTATCCGATTACGGAACCGCTTTTGGTATCGTTGATGCTGAAGTTGATATCTTCGCTGATGGATTTCCATACTTCGTCATCTGCGGAATATACAGCAGGGTCATATTCAAGAACCTCTGCAGAAACAATTCCGGTGGATTCAACTTTAATGTTTTTATAAGTGTTGGGTTTAAAAATCATGGAAAAATATACAACGCCGCCAACGCCGTTAGTATAATATGTTGCGGAATCGCCTGTGCTGGAAGGCGGCGCAGTCCAGATGTCGGAATTGGATATTTTGATATATGTGCCGGAGGCACTTCCGATTTCTTCGGTAAGGTCGATAACAGGGATGTCAGCAAAAGAAGTCACACCCATTGCCGCAGTCATAAGAAGTGCGAGCATAAGAGCAAGAGCTTTTTTCATGTTAAACTTCCTCCGTAATTAGAATTAGCTTTTTTCTTTTTTGCGCTGTTCCCTCTCCAAAAGAACACCGCTGGAGAGATTTTATCGTTTTTTCACCATAAATCCCAGCGTTTTATCAAAAACCGTCAGCTTTCACTATAAAAAAGCTGATTTTATTTTTCATTTTGTGCTGATTTTAAAAAACTTTTCGGAGCATATGGAAAAGGAGTAAAAACCGCCCAAAACTGCATTTTTCTTCTTTCATAGACCCATCATAAACTTCCCAAGATTCTCCAAATCCTTGTATATAATTCCCCGTCGTGATATAATTTTTATATCGGTTATATTAAGAAAGTGAGATTTTTATGGATTTCAATTTAAAACTTCAGGAACTGCGAAAAGAAAAAGGACTTACTCAGGAAGAACTTGCAGAAATTCTTTTCGTATCCCGTACCGCTGTATCAAAATGGGAATCCGGAAGAGGATACCCCAGTATCGATTCCCTTAAAGCTATATCAAGTTTTTTCTCCGTAACAATAGACGACCTTCTTTCCGGCGAAGAGATACTTACCATTGCAGAAAAAGATAACGAACAGAAAGAAAACAATCTAAAAAATCTTGTCTTCGGTCTTTTGGATCTTTGTTCCGGGGTTTTCTTTTTTCTGCCATTCTTCGGAGAAAACATCGGCGGAGAAATAAAAAACGTTTCGCTCCTGTCTTTAACCGGGATTTCCTCCTGGCTTTTATATCTCTATTGTATAATAACCGCCGGAATCGTGCTTTGCGGAATAATCATGCTCTGCTTTAAAAAGCTCAATATAAAAATATCCATTGTGCTTACTGCACTCGGCGTACTTGTTTTTATAATCAGCAGGCAGCCCTATCCGGCGGCTCTGCTCTTTGTTTTCTTCATCATAAAGATGCTCATGGTTCCAAAAAAGCTCTGATACAAAAAGTATCGCCCATGTAACTTTCCGTTTCTTGAATCTTTATTCTTCGTCCTTTATGGTTGTAATCGGGAACTCCCGATACAATTTATTGAAAGGATGATCAATTTGAAAAAAGAATCAAAAAAACTTCTTATCACTGCGCTGTCTTTGTTTTTAGCTTTTCTCCTTTGGACTTTTGCAGTAATCTCCATTGATGTTAGAAACATAGGCCCTATGGAATCCTCTGTCGGTCTGTCAGGTGTAAACGGATTCTTCTATAACCTTACCGGCACTAATATGTTCCTCTATAAAATAACAGATTTATTGAGCATCATTCCTTTTGGAATCATGGCTGTTTTTGCAGTCTTTGGCTTTCTCCAGCTTGTAAAAAGAAAAAGCATTAAGAAAGTGGATTACAACATTCTTGTCCTCGGCGGATTTTATGCAGTTCTTATGGGAATATATTTTTTCTTCGAACTTTTCCCCGTTAACTACAGACCGGTTCTTATTGACGGAATCCTCGAAGCATCATATCCTTCCTCAACAACCATGCTCGTTCTTTCCGTAATCCCAACCGCAATAATGCAGTTTGATTTCATCATAAAAAATCCGGTGCTCAAAAAAATCCTTTCTGTTTTTATGAGCATCTTCGCTGTTTTCATGCTAATCGGAAGAACCTTTTCCGGCGTTCATTGGATAAGCGATATAATCGGCGGAATATTAATAAGCTTTTTCCTCGTTTCCTTTTACCGTTTTATAGTTAAGATAAAAGAATAAAAGAATAAAAGAACATAAAAAAGCTGCGTATCATTTTATGATACACAGCTTTTTTGTTACCCCGGAATAACGAGCATCGTTTTCTCCGTAAGTATCTCTCCGGTTATCCCGTTTTCAGAAAGGATATTCTCAATGGGAGCTTTATATTTCTTTGCAATATCCCAGACCTGTTCTCCTTTTTCCGCATAGCAAAAAATCATCGCCGCAGAGCCCCGCTCAATCCTTTTATTTTCATCAATCGAGCACGACGCAATGACCTCGGTGCTCAAGGAAGTATAAACCGTTCCGTCTATGAGCACCTCTGAAGAAACCTCTGCCTTTCCGCCTCTTCCAAAAGTAAATTCCCCTTTTCTGATTCCGGAAGAAAGATTATAAAAAGCAATTTCCTTTCCAACTGCCGGAGAATCAAGCTCTTTTTCCAAAATCTTTTCAAAATAAAGCGGATTCCCTTCTCCGTCTTTTGCAAACATACAGATTTTTACGGAGAAAGATATCTTCCCCTCAGTAGTGATTTTCGGTGAAGAAACCTCTGTCCAAATATCCGTAACGCTTTCCGCAGATTCCGGAAGTTCCGGCTTTTCAAAAATATTCTCCGTAAAAGAAATCGGAACAGCCTCGTTTATAAAAGAAATCTTTTCTTTCTCCGTTTTCATCTCATATTCCGAAGAAAACATATCCTTTATGCAGGAAAGGTTCTCTTTTCTGTATGCCCTTGCAAAAATCCCGATTTTAACCTTTATTCCAAAAGCCCTTCCATCGCTTACAGATACAATTTCCGGAAATCCTGCATCATACCTTGCATCACAGATATCCGTCATCAAGATTCCGTCCGCATCCACCATTCTGCTCACCGGGAATGTGAATTCAGAAAAGCAGGTTTCCTCTTCTGTTTCTTCTCCGTTTTCTTCCGGTTTCCATAGAACACCGATTCTGACTTCGCCCTTTGTTACGATTTTATCCTGTATAACGTGGCATTCCGTAACCTCTGCAAAAGCAGAAGAACGGATAACTTTACCAATTTGCGGTTTTCCGTATCCGACTTCTGCTGTTTCATCAAGCGTAAATTCCTTTATATATTCCCCTGTGATAACAACCGTTTCTTTCTCTTCGCCTTTAATAACTGTTCCTGCGCCTTTTGCGGATGAAACGATCTCTTTTTCATCAAAAGAAAAAGTCCGAAGAAGAATCTCAATGCTTCCATGAAGATCGATTCTTCTCTGGTTAACGGCTCTGCATCCAAGTTCCCCAACAGAAACTTCTGCCTCCGCAGCAGAAATTTTTCCCGCACATTCAAAAGCATGGCTAAAAGGCTGCAACTGACTGCAGGAACAAAGTTCCCCATCTTCAGAAACATAGTTAACCTCGATATTAACCGTTCCATGAACCGTTTCTCTTCCGTTTTCGGTGATAACCGGAGATTTAACCGCCTTTGCGGTATAGCGGAGAATTTTCATAACATCAGGGAAATAATCCGGAAGAATTATAGAGCATTCCACCGGAAGAACGGCTTTTTTCTCATCAGAATTTCCGCAGCAAAAAGCTCTGCGAACAGCAACATCAAAATCCATGGATATTCCTCTCCTTTTCGTTTTCTATCGAAAATCTATGCAGAGAGTTTTAATTTTAGAACAAAAAAAGCCGGGAGCAAACTCCCGACCTTTTTATATCTCCGCTGTATGCATCGCAATTCCTGCTTCTGTGATATCGATTATTCCGTAACTCGGAAGGCCCTCTCTCGGTCTTCCGCAGCTTCCCGGATTCATTATATAAAGTCCGTCGTCGTAATCCGTCATGGCAATATGGGTGTGCCCATAAAGAAGAATATCTGCTCCGCTTTTTCTTGCATAAAGCTTTGCTATATTAAGATCCCCTTTAACACCGAATCTTGCGCCATGAGTAAAGAAAATCGTTTTTCCCTCTATATTAACAATATCATAATCCGGTTTATCGGTTCCCCAATCGCAGTTTCCCGATACGAAGAGAAGCTTTTTTCCGTCATAAACATATGTTAAAAGTTCAAATTCCCTTTCTCCGTCACCAAGATGGATGAATAAGTCGCCGTCCTCCTTATGTCGCTCCATGATTTTTTCAAGAACGTCATAGTTTCCGTGGCTATCCGAAAAAACAACAACTCTCATTTTTATCACCTCCGAAAGGGAATATCAAAAAAATCTTTTTCATATCTGTTATTATATTCCGTTTTTGACTTTGTATCAAGGCGGATATTCCAATTTTTAACGAAAGGCGGAATTTTTATGGATTTTAACCTTACTCCCGAACAGCAAAACGCAATTCTTTCTGCTGCAAGCAAAAAACTCGGCATCAGCCGCGAAAAACTTGAAGAAGCCGCAAGAACAAATAACCTCGGCGTTTTTGAAAAAATCGCCGCACCAAAAGTTCAGCAGTATGCAAACAACCCAAAAGAACTCGAACGCTTTCTTTCCGATCCAAAGAACCTCGCAATAATCAAAAAAATGATCGGAGGCGGCTGATATGCCGGATTTAAGCGAACAGCTTTCCGCAATTCTCCAAAATCCGGAGGCACAGAAAAATATCCAGAATCTTCTTTCATCGTTACAGGGAGGTTCCCCTCCGGAATCTCCTCCACCGGATTTTTCACAGATGTTTTCTCCTCCGCCGCCAAAAACAGAAGACCCTTTTTCCGGAATCGACATAAATTCCCTTATGAAAATCCAGCAGATTTTTTCAAAAATGTCCTGCAGCGACGAAAACATAAATCTTCTTCGTGCCCTTCGTCCACATCTTCATAAACCGGAAAAAGTTGATGAAGCCATTAATATTCTTCGCCTTATGAGCATTCTTCCGGCATTGGGAGAATCCGGCGTTTTCGGAGGTATCTTCCGTTGAAGTGGTATCATAATTCATATTCCGAGGAGGCGCTTTCAGAAATGCAAAAAGAAGCAGAGGACAGAGTTCGAAAAATGCAGTCCCGTGCCAGACTTGTGGGAAATCCGGAACCTTTTGCTTTGGAACCGCAAAAACATCTCCCACAAAATCCTCCGCGCGATAAATCGCCTTTTCCCTCTTCTTTTGATCACGATACCCTTATAATACTTGCGCTTCTTTGGGTTTTATGGAACGAAAAGGCGGATTCAAAGCTTCTTCTGGCTCTTTTATATATTTTACTGCTGTAAAAAAGCAAGGTATGTTCCATACCTTGCTTTTTTATCATTTTCTGAAGCGAAAAACATTATCTATTTCATCATCCCAAAAAGCCTCGTATGCTCTGCGATACATAGCTCTTGCATGGATTCTGTCGTGCCAGATAAATCTTCTTAAAACCTTTCTTAATGACCATTCCTCATCATAACTTCCGAGGAAAACTTTGTTTTCCAAAAAATTTTCCTGCTGCTCAAGCTTCTCAAAACCGGCTGCTCTGCACGAAAGAATATCCGGGCCGTTTTCAACATCAACCCCAATTTCTCCAAAATAATACTCCGTTATGTTCATGCAGTGGTTATACATTTCTTCCGCAGTTGAAGGGATTTTTCCATAAAAGCTTTCCCTTTGCGGAGCTATGTTCATCTTTTTATTCGGAACAGAATCATAAAGCCTTTCAAGATCCATCGCAGAACGCAGCGCAAGAATCTTAAGACGCTGATATTCTTCTTTAGTAAGCATCTCCCTTTCGGAATCGAAAATTATATCAGAATCCGCATCGCAAACTTTAAGCTCGCTTTTCTTTTCCTGGATAAGTTCCGTTTCGATAGGCTCTTCGCTTTTTGCTCCATTCTCTGCCCAATCAAGCCAGCTTTCAATTTCTTTCTTAAATTTAGCAACTGCATTTTCATAATTTCTTCCCCTAACAAATGCACCGGGAAAGTTTTCCGCATATACAAGGCAGCCCTCGTCATTATATTCGCAAACGGTTTTTATGAGCATATCGAGCACTCCAATCAAATAATTCCTGATGCAAATATATCACTTTTTGAATTTCTTTTCAACATCATACTTACACCGATTTCAGATGCAAAAAAACGCCCTGCAATTTTTGCAAGGCGTAATCTTCATATAAATGAAAAAACGCTTCACAAATTGTGAAGCGGTTTTTCTTTGGTGAGCCATCGGGGATTCGAACCCCGGGCACCTTGATTAAAAGTTCTACAAAAGAACATTTGTTTGCAAGCATTTGTGGCATTACTAAGCCATTTTCTGGTTACAACTTGCAAATATATAATTTATATCTGTTCCACTTTTTGTAGCTTTTTCCTTTGTGACAGTTAATCCTTTCTTTTTAGCACGGCAAAATACTTTTGTATCGATTACCGCACAGCCGTTAATAACAACATACTTCACACCTGTCTCTATAAAAGTTTTTTCTCCAATTATTTCAACTGTTTTCGGTATGCTAATAGATTGTAATTATCAGTATAATATAATGGTTTTTACAAAATCTATTATATCGGTATAACGACAATATTGCTATATTAGAAATACCTATTGAAACTATGTTTTTTTACAAATTAACATTAGAGTATTTTACCGCATCATCAATCTTATACATAAGCAAACTCGCAAACATAATTCTTCGCATAGCATCATCTGCTGTGATTGTTATGTTAGCATGTGCTTTTGGATTTCTAAGCGCTGCCATCGCACCTTGTAGCATAAGCATTAATCCCTTTTGCTCGTTTTGTCCCGATTCGGTGGTTGTATCGCACAATTTAAGCATCGGATTTTTTGCAGAAAAAACCGTTGTCATTACTGTATCACCATCCGGAATGTTTTGCGCTTCAGCATTAATTATCTTATAAAGTTTTTTCACCCTATCATTTATTTCAACAAAAGCATCTTCGGCGGCATTTGCATAGTGACCATCTAAATACAACTGTTTAGCCACAGATTCTATTTTAGGATGAACTAATCCCCAAACACTTTGTGCGGGATTGTCCACTTCTTTTACAAGAGCTTTGCAAATAGCTATAATTTGACCATATACCTGCTGATCCAAGCAACCATAATCTATAAACAGATGGTCTTTTAGCATAAATAATTCACTGCTAAAATGAGGAAACTCTTTGGATATAATTTGTGAGATTACAATAATATCATTTTTAATGTTAGTAATATCAAGTGAATTATAAGCAACTAATGGCCAATTAACAACTTTGCTTAAACGCACAAAATCTCTATAAAATTTATGGATTTTTTGCCAATCAGTTGGTTTTATTTTTCCGTCGACAATTTTCACTTCTGCTTTTTTGTCTATCATTTTTATTCCTCCGACAAATCTATTTTGAAATGTTTTGCGGATTGTTTCTTCTCATGATTAGAATTGTTTCTTCTTATATCTCGACAGTGTTACCTTTCTTTCTATTGCACTCAAGACAGGTTACTCTTAAATTGTTTTCGTCCGATGAACCGCCACGAGAGTATGGAATGATATGGTCGATTTCTATTTCTCTGTCTAATAAAATCTTTCCGCAAACTTGGCAAGTGTTATTATCTCGCCTTGCAACCCGTATAATCGTTGAGTGAGAGATATTTCTACTGCGGTTTCTTCCTTTAGATGTTTCGGTAACGGACTCACTTACAAAGTAAGCGGGACATAAATGTCCAAACTCTCTACACGGAGCTTCTGTTTCAAAACGAGACAGTTTTTCTACGCAATAACTTTCGTCTGGATTAGAAACATATTTTTCAAACATTTTACGACGTTCTTCATCCAAAGGAATATCATGTTCCGGTCCCATCGCTCCAGCATCTAAACACTCTTGGAGATATTTCAAATGTTCTCTGTGCTCAGAAATAAGCGAAGGGCGCGAAGGAAAGTCTTCAACTAATGGACCATATGGACAATATTTCAGTTCCCAGCAGGGTTTGCAGATGTTGTTTAATCTGCTATTTAATTCTTTTCTAAGTTCCGGTTCTTCTTCATTTGAACATCCAAACCATTCCAATAATCGTTTACTAAGAGGTGCCTGCATTTCTATTCCTCCAACAGCTCTCTTTCGAGTTGTTCTTTTACAGTTTGTTGTTAACTTCTTTTTAATAAACCTTTTATCTCTTTATAAAAGAAATTTAAAATTTTATATTTCGGTAATGGTTCCTTCTTTAATGTGATACACTTTATTGTGTTTCTCACAAAACTCAATCACTTCTTTAACACAATCATTATAGAACTGTTTGTGTTTCTTATAAGAACTTATTTCCTTGCTATAATTTGTTCGCCCAAAGATTATTTTATCTGCAAAAGCTACAGATTCTAAAACAGCTGATAAGTCTTGGCATATAATATTTGGGGTCGGATAGGGTTCAATGCTAACCCATGTTTTACAGCCTGCTCCATGCAAAGCTTTTAAAGCAGATAATCTTTCCAAAATCGGCGCCGCACCAGGTTCAATTCTTTCTCTAAAACTCTCGTCCAAAGAAACAATTGTTATTCCATATTCGTTATCTTTTGAAAGTTCAGAAAGAGCTATCGGAAGAATACCTTTTGTTAGAACCGAACATTTGACACCAGCATTATTGATTTTTTTAATTGCCTTAATACTCATTTCTTGTATCTCATCATATTCGTACATAAATGGGTCTGTAGTGAAACACAAATGCAAAGTTTCAATTTTATTTTTGAATTTAGGTAGTTCAGCATCAAGAAGTTCCAAAGTGTTTTTCACAAGTGCCGGAGTACACCACTCTTCGTATGAATCAACATTTCCGAATCTCTTTTTCTGTAAATACGCATAACATGGATATTTACATCCGTGAGAACATCCCAAAACATGATTCATCGTATAATCGCCATATTCTACACCAGTTTTGTAGATTAGCGTTTTACGACTTATGTATTTTGTAACTTTTTTCACTTAATCCACCTCACGTAAACCTTTTGGTTTTTATCTTCAGACATATAGGTAGCTGCTTTCCCATATTTTGTTATACAGGGATTACGAGTAATACAAATTTGTCCACTAGCTTCAAGGCTTTTTAAAATCTTTTTAACCGTACCAGTAGAACAAATTGGTCCATATTCAACAAAAAATTCCGCCAAAGACTCATGAAGTGACGTGTTAACTTTATATTGAGAAAAATGCACAATAACCTTATTTGCAATCTCTGTATCATCTATAATTTGATTATCATAATTCTCCTCAAAAAATGATAACTGCCCACTGGACTGTATTTCTTGAAGAGCTTCCCACCGGTTACAAATATTGTCTACCATAAGTAAGCAACCGTCCGGATGGTTCGTGGCATGAACCAATCTGTATTTTGGTCTTTGTCCTTTTTTAATACGCAAAGGCATATTAAGTACGTACTTATAGCTTTCTCCTAATCTTTTGCAATATTGCTCAGAGAATCTTGCTTCCGCTTCGTATCCATCAATAATTCCATTTTTATATTGGTTAATAATTTCTTGCCAATAGTCACCACCAGCAATAGCATTTAATTCCTCTATTGATTCGGAGGTACGGTCCATTTTAGTAGGCTCGAATTCTACTAAGTCGTCAAATATTTCTCTATCATTAAATGATGTTCCTAATACATGACAAGCTTCACGAATAAATCCAAAAGAGTTCATATTAATAAGAAGCTCAATTGAATTAAAGTTCTTTTTTGACAGTTTATCAAATACTGAACATTTTAACGCTTTTATTCCGTAAGGATCAATATATAAAAAAACATTACTATGTTCTTTGCCTTGTAAAATGTTAGCAAGATTATCTTCGTACTTTCCTGAAACAATTTTTACCCAAGGATAATTTTTTAAGTTATTGCGCAAATCATCGGCATAGTATAAATCTATAAAAGTGGCTTCTATTTGAGTAGATTCCATGCGTGTACTTTCTTTACATTTATCAATTACATCAAGTGCTATCAAAGGTGAACCCGGTTTGCCATCATCGAATTTACCTTTTCCTGCAAAGCAATCTACATATACAAGAGGCTTATAGGTATGAAGAATCTTTGAAACATACGGCATAAAATAGCATCCGAGCAGTTCATCTTTAACAACAGACCATGGTTTCTTTTCTACGAAAAAATCATTATTTTTCTTTGCCATATAATCCTCCATTATAACTTTTGTTGTTTACATGTTGCGTACCAAACCGCTTTTACAAATCTTTTTCATTCCTCTGTGTTATAAAACTCATCTAACACGTATGTTTTTACCGGCGTAATATAAAGCTCGTATCTTATAACCAGCCTTACCAATTCGTTGCCATCAATCAGGGTAATCGGAGAACCTTCTCTTGCGGCGTTTTTTGCGGCGTTTGTAAATCTTCCGTTAGTGATAAACACGCCGTAATCAGCCTGATATTTATTCATAGCACCCAAGAACTGGTTAATTTCGGGTTCGGATACCGGAACAACATTATACCTTTTGCACTGAATAACAACTCTTGTTGTTCTAAAGTCGTTAGCATCAATGTGATAACCATATCCGTCAATACCGCCGTCGTTGCTGATTTGAACACCTTTTTCAGTGAACTCAACACCCATACGGTTCAAAAGTGCTCTTGAAAACGCCTCAAACTTTTTAGGAGACATTTTTGCAATGGCGGCAAGCAGAGTTTCCTTAAAATCATCTTTGATTTTTTCTTCTGCTTGCGTTTCCTCTTCGTTATCAACTATATCTGCAACTTTATCTTTTTTATTGTTTTTACTTAATTCTTCCCAATGCTTTTTGGAAGGCTCAATAATATCTTTTTGAACATCAAGATTATTTACATCGAGATATATACCTTTTGGGGTTAATGTAACAGGGGAAGAATTTGTATATGTAAGCAACTCATTAAATAACAAATCCTTTATAGCAAAATTGAATTTGAAGTTAAATTCTTTATATGTATTTCCTGTTTTCTTGGATTTCTTTTCTATTTCTGCGTATTCTGCAATCTGGTCATCCAAATCAGCAATGCGCTCTTTTATTTCGGAACGCTCCAACTGGCCGCCGGCTTCCTGCAATACTTTAAGAATCGGTTTAATCAAATAAGCAATTTTTGCTTCTGAAGACAATGTTTTTAAACTCATAATAATTAACCTCTATTCTTTGTTTGTGATTACATTAAAGTGAATTTATCTCTTTTTCAAGTTGCTCAACGCTTTTCAAAATATCCTCAAAATCCGGTTTGTTTCCAAAAATCATGTTCTGCATATGAGCATAGTCTTCTTTAAGCGCCTGCATATTTCTTTCCGGAGGTATAAGTTTTAAAGTTCCGACTTTTGCAAGATCATATCTTGCCCAAGGGCAGTGATAAAACTTTTCCTTAAACTGTACGACTTTGTCAAGCAGTTCAATATCCTCAAGTGCTTCATTTTTTACCGAAGAATTCATCATGCAGTACAAGTCATAGTAGTGACGGGAGTATCTTGAGGGAAAAGCGCTATTCTCCGGTCTAAATGCTTCCCGATGAAGAATAGTAACTTTCTCCCAAAAAGTTCTTTTCGGAAGGACTGTAAGAATTTTCGTTTCCGGTTCTTCAAAAACTTTTGGATACTGAATCGCCGCATATGGAGTAATTGCTCTTTCTTCTGCCGGAGTCCATGCCGCAAGAGCTCCGATTTCAAGACGGATAACAGGAAGAATCGAAGAATCCTCAAAACTTCTGCTGTATGCAAAAACGACGGTCTGTGGGTCTGCTTCATCTATGTAACAGTTAACCGTAGTATTGAGCTCTTCCTGCAAATCGTTTATAACAGCTGGCATAAAAACATCTCTTAGAAAATCCTCGGTTCTTCGATTTGCTTCTTTATTGAAAATATCTTGTTTGGTATTGCTTCTTTCTTCCCAAGGTTCATTTATATCGTATCCG
>JAFYOZ010000074.1 GCA_017547705.1 Oscillospiraceae bacterium | reverse complement strand
TCTGTGCTCATTTCTGTGATGAGACCGATTTTTTATGTTGCTGTGCTCATAACGGTTACCGGATACCTTGCAGACGGCTCTTTTAACCCTTTCCTCTATTTCAGATTTTAAAAAGGCGGTGCGTATATGAAAAAAAGAACAGAATATATCTATACCGCCGTGCTCGCTGCGGTGCTCATTTTTGGGCTTTCGATTTGGGCTGTGCTCAAACCGGCGGATGAGTTTTCTGAAAGTGAAAGAAGACCTCTTGATAAGCTTCCGGAACTTTCCATAAACAGCATATTAAGCGGAAAATTCATGGACGATTTTGAGGACTATACAAACGACCAGTTCCCCATGAGGGATTTTTTCAGAAGCATAAAGGCTGTTACGAAGTATTATATCTTCGGCCTTTCCGATAATAATGAACTTTATATCGCCGATGGACAGATTGCAAAGCTCGAATTCCCTCTGGATGAAAAATCTCTCGAATATGCGTCGGAGCGTTTTTGGGATATTTATAACACCTATATGGACGGAAAGGTGAACAAGGTTGTTTTCACCGTTGTTCCGGATAAGGGTTTCTATCTTGGCGAAGAAAACGGATATCCGGTTATGGACTATGCCGCCATGGAAGAATATTTTTCCGAAAACTTAAGCTTTGCGGAATATTGCAAAATAACGGAGCTTCTTGATGCAAGCGATTATTACGCAGCAGACACCCATTGGCAGCAGCAGAATATAACCGCCGCCGCGGATAAAATCCTCGGTGCACTTGATGCAAAGCCTTTTGATGACCTTACGGAAAAGCTTGCAACAGATAAATTCCACGGCGTTTATTACGGACAGAGTGCTCTTCCTCTCGGATACGAAAGCATCTTCTATCTTACTAACCCCGAACTGGAAGAAATGACTGTTTATAACTATGAAACCGGAAAAACAACCGGGGTTTATGATTTTGATAAGCTTGAAAGCAAAGACCCTTATGAATTCTATCTTTCCGGAGCGGCTTCTCTTTTGGAAGTAACGAACCCCAATGCAGAAGGCGAAAGACATCTTATAATCTTCCGCGATTCCTTCGGTTCTTCTCTTGCTCCTCTTCTGATGAACGATTATGCAAAGATAACCATTGTTGATACACGCTATATCGTTCCGGCGATTCTTGGAGAATACGTTGATTTTGAAAATGCAGACGTTCTTATGGCATACAGCAGCCTTATCCTTAACGATGCATATATGTTAAAGAAATAAAAAATGAGCACGGAGAACCCGTGCTCATTTTTATTATGTGATTTTATTATTCAGCGATAAGGGGGGAATAATATTCCTCTTTATATCCGATATAATGTTCGGTAAAATGTTCGGTATCGCCGCGGTGGATTCTTCTTGCGAATTCCTGTTCGGAAAGGGAATTGTTTTTATACTGAAGAGCCATGGAAACACCGATGTTGGAACAATGTTTGGTGATGCGCTCAATATCGATAAGGGTTCCCATAAAGAGAGAACCTGCTTCATAAGAACATTCACCGGATTTAAGGCGTTCCATATGACGGCTTCTTACAAGCTCGGTCATTTCGGAAATTACAAAGCAAAGAGGCTCGGTTTTTGCATCGATGCGTTTGTTCTGTTCGCCGGAACCTTTTGCGGCGGTTTCCATAAGGAAGAGAAGAGCCTTGCCAAGAAGTTCCATTTCGCGTTTTCCGGCAATGGTAAGACCTTTTCCTTTTTCGCTCATGTCCTCTGCGGTATCGCGGATTTTAATGCAGTGCTCTGCGATATGGATGCAGTCGTCTGCACGAACAAGCATCTCTGTAACCTCTTTTGCCTGTGCATCGGAAAGATCGCATTCGGAAACCTTAAAAAGATACTGGCGGAGGTTATCTTCCATTTTAAGAATGGCGGTGTGCTGTTCGTTGATTCTTTCGCCAAGCTTGATATCGCCGCCGTTAAGCCTTTCAAGAGCGCATTTAACACAGTCACAGGTTACGTCCATAAGTTTTTTAAGAACGATTTCAGACTGCACAATGGCTGCGGAAGGGGTTGCAAGAAGCATCGGAGCAAGGGCAGAAGTATCGGAGTCGATTTCTGTTCCGTCCGAAGGAATTGTTTTCATGCAAAGCTTTTCCAAAAGTCCGGTGAAGGGCAGGAAAAGGATTGTCATGGTTACGTTAAAGATGGTATGGAAGTTTGCGATACCGGATTTGTCGATGGTGGTATCCCAGAAATCGCCGATGCCCATGCTCTGAACCGCAAAAACAGCAACGGTAAAAATGACAGTACCGATTACGTTAAAATAAAGGTGAGCAAGAGCGGTTCTTTTTGCGTTTTTGGAAGCACCGATTACGGAAAGAATTGCGGTGATGGTGGTACCGATGTTCTGGCCGAGGATGATCGGGATTGCAGAAGACCAGGTGATTGCTCCGGTTACGGAAAGCGCCTGAAGAATACCAACAGAAGCGGAAGAACTCTGGATAATTGCGGTTACGCCTGCACCAACAATGATTCCGAGGATGGGGTTAGAACCGAATTTTGTGAAAAGTTCACCCATAAGCGGAGATTCACGAAGAGGAGAAAGAGAACCTTCCATAAGATCCATACCGATGAAAAGCATACCAAAGCCAACAAGAATTTCGCCAATGGTGCGTTTTCCGGATTTTTTGCTGAACATTGCAAGAGCAGCACCGATAATTGCACAGAGAGGAGCAAAGAAATCGGGCTTGAGCAAAGTCATAATTCCGCTGGTACCGGAAATTTCCGTAAGACGGAGAAGATGGGAAGTTACGGTAGTACCGATATTGGAACCCATGATGATTCCGATGGCCTGTCCGAGTTTAAGAATACCGGAGTTTACAAGACCAACGGTAATTACGGTTGTTGCAGAAGAACTCTGAACAAGAGCGGTAATTCCAACACCGAGAGCAACGCTCTTCCAAACGCTTCCGGTAAGCTTTTCAAGGATTTTTGTAAGCTTGCTGCCGGACATTTTTTCAAGGCTTGCGCTGAGCATATGCATTCCGTAAAGGAAAAGAGCAAGACCGCCCAGCATGGATACAATGTCAAAAATAGTAATCAAAATAATTTCCTCCTGATTGGGGTGGATAATATTTATGTTATCGCTTTTTTTGCGTTTTTGTTATTGCTTATTTTTGCACGATTATTATCAATATAACATATTGAGGTTAAAAATAAAAGAGAAAAGAATAAAAATTTTAAATAAAATCGGTTTAAAAATAAAAAAATGTGATACAATATAAATATAGTGTAAAATGCTGCTGAAAAAGGAGGTTTTCTCTATGAAAAATACAAGAATAATGGCGATGATTCTTGTGCTCTGTCTTATTTTGTCCTCTTGCGGAAGAAATAAAAAAGAAAGCGGAATTATCGAAAAAGAAGAAGGGCTTTCTTCCGATATTCAGATTTCAGAAGTTCCGACCCAAAGCGAACCCGAAGAACCGGTTATGGAAGAGATTATTGAAGAACCCATAGAAGAACCGGAAAAAATCGAAAACGATATTGCCGATTTGGAAGAACTTTCTCCGTATTTTCAGGAATTTGCAGACCTTAAATCCGAACAGGTTCCCTGGGGACCGGGAACGAATTATAACGAAAACGGAACGCCCATAGCCTGTGTTGATTTACAGAAAACATACGGAAAATATTCCGCGGATTTTTATAGGGAAGGAACCGAGCACGAAAAAAAGGTTTATCTTACCTTTGATGAGGGATACGAAAACGGATATACCTCTCAAATTCTGGATGTGCTTAAAGAAAAAGGCGTTTCCGCTGTTTTCTTCATCACTCTTTCCTATGCGAAAAGCGAACCGGAACTTGTTCAGCGTATGATTGACGAAGGACATGTTGTCGGAAATCACAGTTCCCGACATCCGAACATGACCCAGATTACAATGGAAGAAGCTTACGCAGAAATTGCGGATTTGCATAACTATGTATCCGAAAACTTTGGATACGATATGTATCTTTTCCGTCCTCCGGAAGGCGCTTTTTCTGAAAGAACCCTTGCTCTTTTAGAGAAAATGAACTATCGCACAGTTTGCTGGAGCTTTGCTTATGCGGACTGGGATCCGGATAATCAGATGGAGCACCAAAAGGCTTTTGAAAGAATCACACGCAATATCCATGACGGAGAGATATATCTTCTTCATGCGGTTTCTGCAACCAATACGGCAATCCTCGGCGATGTTATTGATTATGTCCGAAGCCAGGGATACACTTTCGAAAAATACCTGCCATAAAACCCATTTAAGCCTTCCCGGAGGGCAAGCCTCCCTTGCCTAAAGGGAGGGGGACCACGAAGTGGTGGAGGGATTCTTTATAAATTGATAGTTTAAAGTTGAAAGTTGATAACGTAGAGACGGATGATATCCGCCCGAAAACAAGGATTCCCGGAGGGTCAGCCTTCCCATATCATTTTTATGATGCCAAAACTAATATAAATGTAATGATCGATACTAACGGCAACCTTGTTGGAGTCTGGGAACTCAGTCTGTCACAGTTAGAACATTTATTAAAAAATGGAAATATTCAATGAGGTATAGATATGGCTGAATACTTTGAAATAACTTTTATTCTGGATAAAGAAAAGGCAGAAAAAGAACAATCCGTAAATAAAATACGTGATGTTCTGAATCTTTGTTATTCGGAAAACATAATAAAAAAACACAAATATCAGATTTTTAGTAATCAGAAAGTGTTATTTGAAGTTTTTCCATTTGAAGATGAGGATGAAGAAATTTATTATGATGATTTTTTGGAGTGCAGAATCTCATTTACTGGAATAACTGTTACCCCATTGAATTTAAAAGAAAATATAAAACTATTGGCATATGTTATAGGTGATTGCTTTAAAGTTTCTAATTCTATTGCTTTTGCAATATGTATGTATGAAGGCGCATATCACTATTTCGATAAAGTGAAACGATTGCAAGAATTTGATGAAAACCTTCTTTTGAGATTTCCGCTTTTATTTTTTAGAGATGGTACAAATAATAATATGTCTCCATATATTTCTTTTGAGGGATTTTATTGCGTATTCAATAAATACAATTTTCAAGATATTTTTGTTGACCCTGTTAGTATAGTTAAAGAGGATTATAAAATGGATTTGAGTTACGAAGAAGCGATAAAGTTAATAGAAATGAAACACAAAAATATTTTTCAGTATTTCAATTACGAATAGGACGATATTACAAAAAACATAAATAGTATTAATTAAAAACACGCTACATTGTAATTTGCGATGTAGCGTGTTTTTTTGTTGTCTTCTTTCGTCTTTTAGTACCACGAAGACGCGACTTTCCTCATTTTACTATCGGCTAATCAGCTACATTTGATTTTTAAGAAAATTTTATATTCATTTATTTTATTATATCCTGCATAAAACAAGCTTAATATAGTTGCTTATAGTGCATAATATACACTATTTTGCATAATTATTACCACCAACAGGAAAGTTTAATAGAGCCCCTCCGAGGAGGTATTACAAAAAAACGCCTTCCGTTTTTCGGAAGGCGTTTTTTGCGTTTTTATTTATTCTTTTTTGGAGCGGAAAAAGTTTTTTCGTTATAATCAAAGGTGAAATTTATGCCCTTATCGCCCTTGCTTCCAAGAGTGGTAACGGTGTATCTTCCGTCTTTATAATAAATAACCGCTTCCTGGGGCCACATATACATTCCGAGCACGACGGAGATTTCGCTGTCATATGTTTCGATAAGATTTCCTTCAACATCAAAGAAAGCGAATTTATAGGTCGGGATTTTCTCTTTTCCGCTTTCATAAAGGGAGATATCGGATGGGCCTTCCCAATAGACTATCATAAATTCAAGAGTTTCCGGGTCTCTGCGGAATGCGGAAATAACTCTGTAATCCCCTTTTTCGGAATCCGCATTAAGGGGGAATTTATCCTCCAGAGCAAAGAGAAGTTCCCTCGTCTTGCTGGAATAAACCTTAAGAGAATCCCATGCCTGATAATAGATATCCCCGTTTTTAAAGAATCCCTGGTTTGTTCCTCCGGCGGAGAACATGAAATTCATCTCTCCGGTTTCGTTGTTTTTAAGAACAACGTTAAATCCCACACCATCGCCGCCTTGGGTATAGGAAACAGCATGGAGGGAATATTTTTTGTCGACCGTGGTATCTAAAGGTTCGCCAAGATGTTCTTCCTTAAAAACATATTCGTATTCAACGGTCTTTTTACGGAAGTTTAGGGAGAATACCCTATGGAAAAATTCGTCATAAACTTCCGCCTTGCTTCCGTTCTTTGCGATTGCGGCAACGGAAGAATTTCTTACAGGGCCGAACCAATAGGATTCGGGAAGCTCGATATAATCTATAACGTCGTTTCCGCTTTTAAGAAGAGCATAGCTTTTATATTCCGTTTCCGTATCTTCAAAAACAAAGGGCTTTGCCTCGATAAATTCAACAGAGCGTTCTCCGTCATAGAATCTGTCAGCGCCGTTTCCGAGCTGGTATGCGGTGTTGTTATCAAGGTTGTATTCAAGAAGAGAGGAAAGATGGGGAACGTCGTCATAGTAATAGATATAGGAATCTTTTACGGGGAAAGCCGGAATATAATTTTCATAAAAATTTCTGTAATAAACGGGGATTTCTCCGAGCTCCACATCAAGTTCAAAATTCTCATCAAAGAGATAGAGAAGACCGATTCCGGAAGGTTTTGAACCGTCTTTCGGAACCCTGCAGACCGGAACGATATATCCCATAACGTCGTCATATGCAACGCTTATGGGCCAGATATAATAATAATCGTTTTCCGGAATAAAAATCTGTCCGACCAGTTCAAAGTTTGAATCCAAAAAGACGATTTTTCCGAGGGAGATGAAATATCGGATTCCGTTGCTAAGCTTTCCGTCATGTCCCCAGGTTGCAAGAACATGGTTCGATTGATTGTTTCGGGAAAAATTATCCATATCGTTATACGAAAGAGTGCCTTTTGATGGGATGGAAATTATCGTATCGCCGCTTTTAATATTGAGGGTGTATGAAAAAATATTATCCTCGAAAAATGCAATGTTTCCGGGTTTTGCAGAAAATCCTTCCTTGCTCCAATAATCGTTGTTTTCATAGATGAGCATTCCGCGGATTTCTGCAATGGCTGCGGTTTCAACCGGGTCTTTTTCCTCAATAGGCTTTGGTTCTTCTTCCGGGATTTCTTCCATGGATTCGGAAGATTCGGAGGAAGAGAAGTTTTCGCTATCCGCAGGAACCTCGGCTTTACAGGAACAGAGAAGCAAAAGCATTAAAAGAAGCAGGATTATTTTTTTCATCATATCACCGCCGTTTTTTATAAAAATTTGTCTTTCGGATATTAAGTGTATCAAAGGAGCAAAAATGCTGCATGTTTTTTAAAATTTTTATAAGTTGATTTTATCAAAAATAAAAATATTATTCAATACGGGGCATTGAAATTTGAATAAAATAAAATATTCCAAAAAATAATAAAAAATTT
>JAFYOZ010000073.1 GCA_017547705.1 Oscillospiraceae bacterium | reverse complement strand
TGCAATCGTAATTGATGAAGGCGGCGCAGTTGTTGATGAGCCTATCGGTGGAATGGACAGACCCTATGCGGTAATCGGCGTTACAGAAAAAGGTTATATGGACCTTAAGATTTCCGCAAAAGGAACCGGCGGCCACAGCAGTACCCCTCCAAGAAACACTCCTGCCGCAAGACTTTTTGCCTTCGCAAACGAAATCGAGAAAAAGCGTCCGTTTAAGAAATATCTTATCCCGGAAGTTTATGAGATGTTCGATTCCATGGCTCCTTCCTTCGGTTTTGGAATGAGAATGATTCTTGGAAACGTCTGGCTTTTTAAGCCTCTGCTTATAAAGCTCATGCCGATAGTTTCTCCTTTTGGCGAAGCGATTCTTTCCACCACATGCTGTTTTACCATGATGAAAGGTTCCGATGCCTGCAACGTTATCCCGAAGGAGCCATATCTTATTGCAAACCTTCGCACAAGCGTTCATCAGAACTGTGAGGAAAGCCTTGCGGTGCTCAAAAAATATGCAAAGAAATACGATCTCGAAATCGAGATTATCCAGGCAAGAGATGCTTCCCCCGTTTCCAACATCCATTCCAAAGAATACGCATATCTTACGGAATGCATCAAAAAACAGTTCCCGGATGTTGGCATCGCGCCCTATGTTATCATGGGCGGAACAGACTGCCGCCATTTCCATGCCCTTAGCGAAAACGCTCTTCGTTTTGCGCCGGTTCGTCTTACCAACGAACAAAACGCGGCCTGCCACGCAGTTAACGAAAACGTAACCCTTTCTTCCCTTGCGGAAGGCGTTCGCTTCTTTAAAATGTTTATAAAGGGATATAATTTATAAAAGAAAAAGCCGCTTTTCAGCGGCTTTTTTATTTCCGGCTTCTCCTTAAGGAGAAACAGACCGGGGGATTTTTTGTTTATCAACTTTTTTATTTTCTCATATTCACTTTTTCGCTTTAATGTGATACAATGAAAACAGAATTCACCTATGAAAGGAGTTTTTTAAAAATGCTCAGCCAGGAAAACGAAAAACGCATAGAAAAATGGATCGAGGAACACAAGGAAGAATTTATCGCAGATCTTTCTAAAATTATCGCTGTTCCCTCTGTTGCAACTTTTGGTGTTTCCGAAGGAGAATATCCTTTTGGTATCGAAAGCGCAAATGTTCTTGCCGCAGCAAAAGAACTTGTTGAAAGCTATGGCTTCCCGGTAAAGAACCTTGATAACTATTGCCTTGTTGCAAACGTTGGCGAAGGAGAAGAAAAAATCGGTATCCTCGGACATCTTGACGTTGTTCCCTGCGGAAACGATTGGAACTATCCTCCCTATCAGCTTACCGTTGACGGCGATCTTCTTATCGGACGCGGAATCCTTGATGATAAAGGTCCCCTTTGGGCATCTATTTTTGCAGTCCGCTGCCTTAAGGATCTCGATCTTCTTCCGAAGCGCGAAATCGAATTTTTCATGGGCGGCCAGGAAGAATGCGGCATGAACGATATCGTTCATTATAAAGCTGTTTCAGAAAAACTCCCGGATGTTTCTTTTACTCCGGACGGAAACTATCCCATCTGTCACGGAGAAAAAGGCGGTCTTCGCTTCTATCTTGCAATTCCCTGCCATGACGATAAAATCGCAGATTTTTCCGGCGGAACTGTTCGCAACGTTGTTGCGGATAAAGCTGTTGCAACTCTTAAAGGCGTTTGCGGAAAATGCATCGCAGAAAAACTTTCTTCCAACAGCAGAATCGCTGTTGAAACCGATGGCGATTTTGTAAAAGTTATTGCAACCGGTGCTTCCGTTCATGCTTCCATTCCGGAAAACGGCGTAAACGCCATCGGCGTTCTTGCAAATGCTCTTCTCGATGCGGAAATTTTTGATGGCGAAGCAAAAGCCGCCATGGAATTCCTCTCTCTTGTTAACTCCGATTATAACGGCGCTGCTCTCGGTGTTCCGGTTGAAGATGAACCCAGCGGAAAGCTCACCCATGTTGGCGGCGTTATCTCCATCGACAGAGGAATCCTCAATCTTTCTATCGATATCCGTTATCCCGTTACCGAAGACGGCGATAAACTTCTTGAAAAAATCATCGAAACCGTTGAGCCTTATAAGGTAACCGTTCATGACGTTGGCGACAGCAAGCCCACCTATTCTCCTGCGGATTCCGACCTTGTTCGCACCTGCATGAGCGTAATCAAGAGCGTATTTAAACGCGATCATTGGGCACCTTATACCATGGGCGGCGGAACCTATGCAAGACATATGCCCAACGCATGTGCTCTTGGTCCGGAAGACCCGGATTATGAAAGCCCCTTTGGTCTTTTCCGCGGAAGCATTCACCAGTCCGATGAATCCACCCCTGCACAGCTTCTTTTCGATACCATGAAGGTTTATGCAAAACTCCTTGTCGAACTCGACGACATCGACGTAAGAAAATAAAAAAGGCCCCCTTGCCTAAAGGGGGCTGTCATTTTTCGAAGAAAAATGACAGGGGGATTCCTTTTTTTCTGGCGACCACACAGGGTCGCCCCTACAACGATAAAAAAGCCAATCTAAAAAACGAAAGGACGGAATATGAAAACAAAATTTAAAAATTTAATAAAAACTCCGTTTTTTTGGTTTTTGGCGCTTATTCCAACCGGATTTTTGCTCCTTGCGGCAGCAAGATTCCTTCCGGGATTTGCAGACGAGTATTATCGGATAATCTATAAAAACCTTGGCGGAATCTTCGGAAGCATAACCGGAATCCTTCCCTTTTCTCTTATGGAAGCCGGAATCTGTGCTCTCCTCGTGCTTCTTATCTGCTGGATAATAAAAATGGTGCTCATTGCAAAAAAGGATAAATCCTCCGTGCTCAAATATTTTCTCAGCGTGCTCAAAAGTGTTTTTGCTGTTGCGTCGGCGGTGTTTTTCCTCTTTTGCATCTTCAGCGGAACGAATTATTACCGGGAAGGCTTTGCAGAAAAGATTGATCTTGAGGTGAAGCCATCTTCTTCCGATGAACTTTATGAGCTCTGTGCTTTCCTGCTTGAAGAAGCAACGGAAAGCGGAAAAAATCTGCTCCATGACGAAAACGGAGTCACCCTTTATTTCGGTTCCGATTATAAAATGGCGAACCTTGCAAGGGAAGAATTCGAAAATTTCGCATCAGAATACGATTTTATGGGCATGGGCTTTTTAAAATTCGGCACTCCGAAGCCGATTTTCTTTTCAGAAGTTATGGCATATCTCCAGATTTCCGGAGTATATTCCCCATATACTTTTGAGGCAAATATCAATAAAGCCGGCCCGGATTTTCTCCGCGGTTCAACAATGATGCATGAGCAGAGCCATCTTCGCGGATTTATGAACGAAGCAGAAGCGAATTT
>JAFYOZ010000072.1 GCA_017547705.1 Oscillospiraceae bacterium | reverse complement strand
ATTTTTCTTCTTCCCATATTTCTTCGGCTTTTTTATCCTTCAAAATAATGCCCTTTTTGCTGACCAAAGCCTTGCCGTAAAGGGGAATATATAAAGTTTTACTCTCGTTTTTCATCATCTATAATACATGTAAAGCTGGCATTTGATCATGCCGTTATAAAGTTTTCTGCGTTTGTCCGCTTTTTTACCAAAGAGGCTTTCAAATTCCTCATGGGGAGAGATAATTGCAAAGCTTCTTCCCTCGTCCATGGTGAGAACTTTGCCAAGCTGGCGATAAAGTTCTTCCGCCTCTTTGATATCGAGAAGTCTTTCGCCATAAGGAGGGTTACAGAGAACGATAAGCTTCTTTTCTGCCTCCGGGAAGGTGAAATTCTTCATGTTTTTCTGTTCAAAATGAAGTCTTGAACCAACTCCGGCATTGTTTGCATTTTCAATGCAAAGACGAATTGCTTCCGGGTCGATATCAGAACCGTATCCGACAAAGGTTGCGTCCCTGCGGATTTCATCAAGGCAAGCGCTTCTCTGGTGCTGCCAGGTTTCGGAAGGCCAGCATCCCCACTGTTCCGCAGCAAAATGGCGGTTAAGTCCCGGTGCGATATTGAGAGCCTTCATGGCAGATTCGATAAGAAGAGTTCCGGAACCGCACATAGGGTCGCATACAACGCTGTCCGGATAGATGTGTGCAAGGTCTGCAATACCTGCGGCGATGGTCTCCTTAATAGGTGCAGCAACGGAATTTTTTCTGTAGCCGCGTTTATGAAGTCCGGTACCGGAGGTATCGAGCATCAGTTTAACTTTATCCTTAAGAATCATAAACTGAATCTGGATAGTTGCCCCGGTTTCTTCAAACCAGCTCTGATGATAAACACCTTCAAGATGTTTACAGATTGCTTTTTTGATGATTGACTGGCAGTCGGACATGCTGTAAAGCTGACTGCGAACAGTTCTGCCCTTAACCGGGAAAGCATCTTTTCTTCCGATAAACTCCTCCCAAGGAGCCGCAAGAGTTCCCTGGAAAAGTTCTTCATAGCTTCTTGCCTCAAATTCCGCAACGATTATCTGAACTCTTTCTGCGGTTCTGAGTCTAAGGTTTGCAGCAGCGGCATCTTCAAAAGTTCCCTCAAAAGTAACTCTTCCGTCTTCTGCAACAATATTTTGTGCTCCCATGCGTTTCATTTCGCCAACAAGCACGCTTTCAAGTCCCAAAAGGCAGGGACAGGATATTTTTAATTTTTCCACTTATAATCTCCTCGCTGTTTTTAAAAAAGCCGGCCGAATAATTTCTTCCGGCCAGAAGGGTTTATATCATTTTTGTTATCGCTTTTATAAGACTTTTTACTCCGTCAACAAAACTTACCGGTTTTGGTTTTTTTCTGATTGCCGTTACCGGCCTTGTTATAATCTGGGTCTGTTTTGTTTTGGAAGAAGCCTTTCCAAAACCGCCGCCTGCAGTTTTCCCGGCTGCGATTACCGGCTGTTTTGGCGGCTTAATGAAAAAACTGTCTTTTAAGAACGCTTATGCGGTTCTCGTTTTCTTCAACAAGTCCCTCATATTTTTTCTGTATCTCGGACATTTTATCGGTTCTTCCGGAAGATTGGATTTTGGATGCTTCTGCGGTGTTTCCGATATATTCAAGACGCTGAAGAAGAACTGCAAGAGAATCCTGCATAAAGGTCTTTGTTTTTTCAAGTTCAGCTTTAAAGCTGTCGATTTCGGAGTTGATTCCGTCGGCGCTGTGCTGTGCTTCTTCGATAATTGCCTGTGCGCCGCTTTTTGCGGAAGCAAGCATCATCTTTGCAGAATCTCCGGTACTTTCAACAGATGCGGCAAGATGTTTTTCTCTGATATAGAGTTCATCTGCTTTCTGTTTTTCTGCCTCGATTTTATCCTCGAGCTGACGGTTAAGCTCTTTTTCTATTGCAAGCTCTTTTTCCGTTTTATCAAGGCGAGCAGAAATTTTTTCGTTCTCTGCGTCAATATTATCGCTGTGCTCTTTAAGCATCAGATAATGCTGACGAAGCTCCTCATAAGCTGCCATGATTTCATCATATTTTGACTGGAGCTCATCGAGTTTTTCTCTCTTTTCAATAAGCTCTGCTGTTTTTTCGGCAAGTTCCGAATTTGCTTTTTCCTGTTCTTCGGAATGCTGTGCATTGAGATTATCTATATATTTAAGAACTTCTTCTTTATTAAAGCCGCCGAAGGTCTGGCTTTTAAAAATAACGGATTCGGCCATGGGAGCTATCTCTCCTTTTAAAAGTATATTTATAATTTATCATATCATATTTTTATGCGGTTTAACATAGTTTTCCAATAAATATTTTATAAAAAAGCTAAAAAAATGCTCCGGCAGCATTATTGCCGGAGCATTTTATCATTTTCCGCAGAGTTTATTGTATTTTTCCCATATAACAGGAAGTTTATCTCTGATAAATTTTGCATAGGAACAATCCGGATTTTCCATCATCTTGTTTTTAGAAAGATAGCGGAGAATGGTGTTATCCCAAAGAAGTTTTTCCTGTCTGCTTTTATTTTCAAAAAAGCAAAGGCGGAATCTTCCCATATCCTCTTCTTCCATAAGCCAGTCATAGAGATCCTCTATCTCAATGCATTCGGTTACGGAAAGAGCATTTTTCGGATGGCTTACGGTAACTATTTCCGTAGAAGGAATAAGGTCATCCTCTTCTGCTTCAACAACATAGATATATCCTTTTTTGCCTTTGGTGCATTCGGCAAAGGCATTTTCATAAAGTTCCTGATACTGTATTGTTCCATCGGAACCAAAATCGCAGGGGAACCAATAATACGGTTCTTCAAGGGGATTTGCAAGACAAAAAGCCGCAACCATCTTTGAATCCGTAAGTTTTATATCCTCTCCGGATATGGTTTTCATTCCGGGAACGGTGCTTCCGCAATAAAAAGTCATATTTTATCCTCCGTCAGATTTTCTGTTCAAGAATCGGTTTAAGGAACTGTCCGGTATAGGACTGTTCACAAGCCGCAACCTCTTCCGGCGTTCCTGCAACAACAAGCGTTCCGCCGCCATCGCCGCCTTCCGGTCCAAGGTCGATTATATGGTCTGCAACCTTGATAACATCAAGGTTATGCTCGATAAGAATAACTGTGTTTCCGCTGTCAACAAGCTTTTGAAGAACCTCTATAAGCTTATGGACATCGGCGGTATGAAGTCCGGTTGTGGGTTCATCAAGAATATAAACCGTCTTTCCCGTCGGACGTTTTGAAAGCTCTGTTGCAAGCTTTACCCTTTGTGCTTCACCGCCGGAAAGAGTCGTTGCAGACTGTCCAAGGGTAACGTATCCAAGTCCGACTTCGGAAAGAACCTGAATTTTTCTCTTTATCTTCGGAACATTATCGAAGAACAAAAGCGCTTCCTCAACGGTCATATTGAGGATATCGCTGATATTTTTTCCTTTATAATGCACTTCGAGGGTTTCGCGGTTATATCTTTTTCCTTTACAAACCTCGCAGGGAACAAAAATATTCGGCAAAAAATGCATCTCGATTTCGATGATTCCGTCACCTTCACAGGCTTCGCATCTTCCGCCGCGAACATTAAAGGAATATCTGCTTGCGCTGTATCCTCTTGCCTTTGATTCCGCAGTTTCCGCAAAAAGGTTGCGTATATCGGTAAAAACTCCGGTATATGTTGCAGGGTTGGAACGTGGGGTTCTTCCGATAGGCGACTGGTCGATGCAGATTACCTTATCGAGGAACTCTTCTCCCTCAATTCCTTCGCATTTTCCCGGAATATGCTTTGATTTGTTAAGGTCTCTTGCAAGGGTTTTATAAAGAATCTCGTTAACGAGAGAGCTTTTTCCGCTTCCGGAAACACCTGTTACAACCGTAAGTTTTCCAAGGGGGAACTCAACGTCTATATGCTTAAGGTTGTTTTCACATGCTCCGCGAACAACAAGATTTTTTCCGTTGCCTTCCCTTCTCTTTTCCGGAATTTCGATTTTCTTTCTTCCGGAAAGATAAGCGCCTGTTTCTGATTCCCGGCAGGACATAATATCCTCAATGGTTCCGGAACAGACAACTCTTCCGCCATGGATACCCGCTCCCGGGCCGATATCAACAATATGGTCTGCAGCGAACATTGTATCCGTATCGTGTTCAACAACAATAACGGTGTTTCCAAGGTCGCGAAGATGCTTAAGGGTTCCTATAAGTTTTTCGTTGTCTCTCTGATGCAAGCCGATGCTCGGTTCATCAAGGATATAAAGAACCCCCATAAGAGAAGAACCTATCTGGGTTGCAAGACGGATTCTCTGGGCTTCGCCTCCGGAAAGTGTAGTCGCACTTCTTGAAAGGGTAAGATACTCAAGTCCGACATTTTTAAGGAAACCGAGTCTTGCCTTGATTTCCTTGATGATAAGATGGGAAATCATCTTTTCTCTTTCAGAAAGCTGCATATTCTCGATAAAATCGAGAGCCTCTTTTACGGACATCTTTGAAAATTCGCTGATGTTTTTTCCGCATACTGTTACGCCGAGAGAAATGGGTTTAAGTCTTTCGCCGTGACAATCCGGACAATCCACGGAACGCATCTGGAGAGATATTTCCTCTTTCATCCATTCGCTGTTCGTTTCGCGGAATCTGCGTTCAAGGTTATTGATAACGCCCTCAAATTCACTCTGGAAGTATCCGTGCATGCTGTTGCTTTCGCGCTTAACGGTAAGCTTTTTTCCCTTTGTTCCGTAAAGGATAACGTCAATGGCCTCTTTCGGCAAATCTTTTACCGGAACATCAAGAGAAAAATTATACTCTTTCGCAAGGGCGTCATAATAGTTCTGGGCAATGCCGCCCTCATAATAGAACCAGCCGGAAGCATGGATAGCTCCCTCCCTTATAGAAAGGTTTCTGTTCGGAATAACAAGATCCGGATCGACCTGCATGAATACGCCAAGACCGGTACATTTATCGCAGGCACCGAAGGGGTTATTGAAAGAAAACATTCTTGGAGAAAGTTCATCAATGGCTGCGCCATGGTCCGGGCAGGCATAGTTCTGTGAAAACATAAGGTCTTCGCCGTCGATTACGTTTACTACAGCAAGACCGCCGCTTTGCTGCATTACTGTTTCAAGAGAATCCGAAAGACGGGATTTAACCTCCGGCTTAACAACAAGGCGGTCAACGATTATCTCAATTGTATGTTTTTTGTTTTTATCAAGTCTGATATCTTCGGAAAGGTCATAGATGCTTCCATCTATGCGAACACGAACAAAACCGCTTTTTCTTGCGGCATCAAGTTCTTTTATATATTCGCCTTTTCTTCCGCGGACTATCGGAGCCATAAGCTGGATTTTTGTTCCCTGGGGAAGTTCAAGAACCTGGTCAACAATCTGGTCTATGGTCTGCTGTTTTATCTCTCTTCCGCAAACGGGACAATGAGGAACACCGATTCTTGCAAAAAGCAAACGGAGATAGTCATAAATCTCCGTAACGGTTCCAACGGTTGAACGGGGGTTCTTGCTCGTATTCTTCTGGTCGATGGAAATCGCCGGAGAAAGTCCGTCTATGGAATCCACGTCCGGTTTTTCCATCATTCCGAGGAACATTCTTGCATAGGAAGAAAGGCTCTCCATATAGCGGCGCTGTCCGTCTGCATATATCGTATCAAAAGCAAGGGAACTTTTTCCGCTGCCGGAAAGTCCGGTAAATACAACCAGTTTATCGCGTGGGATTTCAAGGTCGATATTTTTAAGGTTATGTTCCCTTGCTCCCTTTATGACGATGGAACTTTGATTCATACTGTACATCCTCCAACTGTTCACGGAGTTTTTTGATTCTGTCGCGGAGATATGCCGCATGCTCAAATTCGAGTATCTTTGATGCGGCTTTCATCTCATTAGTAAGACGTTTAATCTCCTCTTCGGTTTCTTTGTAGCTCATGCGGCGTTTTCCGCCTTTATCATCATCTTTATGGCTGGAAATCTCGATAATATCGCGGATATCTTTTTTGATGGTCTTCGGAACGATTCCGTGCTCGCGGTTATATGCATCCTGAATAGCTCTTCTGCGCTCTGTTTCGGTAATAGCCTTTTCCATGCTTTCCGTAACGGTATCCGCATACATAATAACCTTACCTTCGGCATTTCTTGCTGCTCGTCCGATGGTCTGAATAAGGGATGTTTCACTTCGGAGGAATCCCTCTTTATCCGCATCAAGAATTGCAACAAGGCTTACTTCCGGAATATCAAGACCCTCTCTTAAAAGGTTTATTCCGCAAAGAACATCGAATTCTCCAAGCCTTAAATCTCGGATTATCTCCATACGTTCAATAGTGTCTATATCGTGGTGCATATAGCGCACTTTTATACCCATCTGGACAAGATAATCCGTAAGGTTTTCTGCCATTTTCTTCGTAAGGGTCGTAATAAGGGTTCTTTCTCCCTTTTCGATTCTCATATTGATTTCGGAAAGGAGATCCTCGATTTGTCCCTCAACCGGTCTGACACTTATCTCCGGATCAAGAAGTCCCGTCGGTCGGATAACCTGTTCAACCTTCTGGGTGCTTCTGTCTTTTTCATAAGCGCCGGGGGTTGCGCTTACATATACTATCTGATTAAGCTTTCCGTTGAATTCATCAAAAGTCAGCGGTCTGTTGTCTATTGCCGATGGCAGACGGAATCCGTATTCGATAAGATTTTCTTTTCTCGAACGGTCGCCGCCGGACATAGCTCTGACCTGTGGAAGAGTTACATGGCTTTCGTCGATAAAGAGCACAAAATCCTCCGGAAAATAGTCCAGAAGGGTTGTTGGGCATGAACCCGGTGCTCTTCCGGAAAGAACCCTTGAATAGTTTTCGATTCCCTTACAGAATCCAACTTCCGTAAGCATCTCCATATCATAGTTTGTTCTTTCCTCAATGCGCTGTGCTTCGATGAATTTTCCCTTATCCTTGAAGAATTTTACTCTTTCCTCACATTCCTCACGAATCTCTTCAACCGCCTTGAGCATTTTATCCTTCGGAACGATGTAATGCGATGCAGGATATACGGAAGCATGGCTGAGACTGCCTTTAACCTCTCCGGTAACCGCCTGGATTTCCGTAATGCGGTCAACCTCATCGCCAAAAAACTCAACGCGGATCACCTTATCATCGGAATAGGCAGGACAGATTTCAATAACGTCTCCGCGAACTCTGAACTTATTTCTCGCAAGGTTCATATCGTTGCGCTCATACTGCATATTAACAAGCTGGTTTATAACCTCGTCCCTGTCTTTCTGCATTCCCGGACGGAGAGAAAGAACCATTGTACGGTAATCGATAGGGTCTCCAAGGGTATAGATACAGGAAACGGAAGCAACGATTATAACGTCTCTGCGTTCAGAAAGCGCCGCCGTTGCGGAATGGCGCAGTTTTTCGATTTCATCGTTGATATCGCTCGTTTTTTCGATATAGGTATCAGTTGAAGCAATATATGCCTCCGGCTGATAATAATCGTAATAGGATACGAAATATTCCACCGAGTTTTCCGGAAAGAACTCCTTAAATTCGCTGCAAAGCTGCGCCGCAAGGGTTTTGTTATGGGAAAGAACGATGGTCGGTCTGTTTATTTTTTCGATAACGGAGGCCATGGTAAAAGTTTTACCGGAACCGGTTATACCAAGAAGAGTCTGTTCTCTGTCTCCTCTGTTTATGCCTTCAACAAGCTTTTCAATAGCCTGGGGCTGGTCGCCTGTCGGCTTGAATTCAGAATGAAGTATAAACTTATCCATGGTCTCCTCCTTTATCATAATTTTTTATATTTTAAGGGCAGGTATGATCTTCTCCTGCATAATAAGTTTCTCCGCAAACTTTGCAGACAATGATTTCCGGTTCGGAACCGCTTGTATTGCACCAGCTATGGTCCATTCCGTCACAGTTATAGTGTTTTGGCATTCCACAAGGTGCCTGTCCGTGATCCTGACCATCACAGTTATGATGATATCCGCAGGAAGCATAACCGTGGTCTCCGCCGTCATAGTCGCAATGTCCGAGAGTTCCGCAGGAGTTTGGATGACTTTCGCTGCCGACAAGCTCTGCTCCGCATCCTCCGCAGAAAGTTCCACCGAATTCAGGAAGCCCGGGTTCAAGTTCCGGTTCACTTGCTCCGCCGGAACTTGATTCAGAACTGCTTGTGCCGGAATTACAGGTACTGTGGTCAATTCCGTCACAGATATAATGTCCTCTTTTTCCGCAGGATGCAGCATGATTTTCTCCTGCAGCAAGAGGCTGTCTGCAATTCTGGCAGCGGTTTATGGTTTCCTCTGTTTCGGTTCTATTTTCTTCCGGTTTTTCTCCGCAAATTTCTGCGCTGTGTTCTTTTCCGTCACAGGTATAATGTCCGGAAACTCCGCAGGAAGCCTTATGGTTCTTTCCGTCTTCAAGTTCTTTTCCGCAGTTGGAACAGTTTACAGCACCTTCTGCCTTTTTGAACACTGCGGTAACAACCGCGTTTTTATTGCCGACGGTTATAGCAGTATTTTCGCTTTCCGGGTCTTCAATTTCTCCGGAAGTGGTCTTCCAGCCTGCAAAAACATATCCCTCTTCTGCAACAGCGGAAAGCTGGATACGGCTTCCCTCGGTATATT
>JAFYOZ010000071.1 GCA_017547705.1 Oscillospiraceae bacterium | reverse complement strand
GCAGAGCTTTATCAGGTTATGCGCGAAAAAGCTCATGGCCTCGGCTTCGCAGATTATAACGAACTCCCCGGTTTCTTCCCGGAACAGAAATAACAAAAAGCACCCGAAAAGGGTGCTTTTTTGTTTGCCAAAAAATCCCCTTTATGCTAAAATAAAATCAGCCTTAAAGGAGGTGTTTTTATGTGGGAATTTAAAATTCTTAAACAAAACGGCTGGAACGTTTTAAAAAATCAAGGATATTGGACTCCTTTTTTAGTCTGCTTCATATCGTATCTTTTGGGCGCAAGCTCCTTTGTCGGAACCGGTTCTTCCTCCTCATCTTCCGAATCCTATGAGGAAGGCTCCTCTTATGAATCCCTCTTTCCGGAATTGGAAGCTTTTTGGAATTCCGCTTTGGAATCCCCTCTTTTCATCGCCGCTGTAATTACCGTTTGTATCGTTGCAATAGCCTCCACCATCGCTGTCGCAATATTCGTAAGTGGCCCCGTTGCCGTTGGCAGAAACAGATTTTTCATGGAGCATCGTGCCTTCGGTTCAAAATTCTCAAGGCTCTTCTGGGCATTCAAATGCGGAAATTATCTTAACGTCGTAAAAATAATGTTCTGGAAAGAGATAAAAATCACTCTCTGGACTTTACTTTTTATAATCCCCGGAATTATAAAAACCTATGAATATTTCATGGTTCCCTATATCCTTGCAGAGAACCCGAGCCTTAGCTCAAAAGAGGTTTTCGCTCTTTCAAAGCAAATGACCAAGGACGAAAAAATGAGCATCCTCATTCTCGAACTTACCTTCATCGGCTGGTATCTTCTTTGTATCTTAACCTGCGGAATCGGATATTTCTTCCTCGAACCTTATATCCAGGCAACTTATGCAGAGCTTTACCAGGTTATGCGCGAAAAAGCTCATGGCCTCGGCTTCGCAGATTATAACGAACTTCCCGGTTTCTTCCCGGAACAGAAATAACAAAAAGCACCCGAAAAGGGTGCTTTTTTGTTTGCCAAAAAATCCCCTTTGTGCTAAAATGAAATCAGCCTTAAAGGAGGTGTTTTTATGTGGGAATTTAAAATTCTTAAACAAAACGGCTGGAACGTTTTAAAAAATCAAGGATATTGGACTCCTTTTTTTGTTTGCTTTATTACTACCATTTTAGCCGGAAATTCCTATAGCGGAGTCGGTTCTGCCTCTTCCGAATCCTATGAGGATACCTCCTCTTATTATGAATCTCTTTATCCGGAGATGGAATCCGTCTTGGATTCTATCGCACAATCCCCTCTTTTTATCGCCGCAATGGTAACTCTTATAATCGTTATTATTGCTGTTGCCGTTGCTTTTGGGATTTTTATTAGTGGCCCTGCAATCGTCGGTAAAAACAGATTCTTTATGGAGCACCGTGCTATCGGTTCAAAATTTTCAAAGCTCTTTTGGGCTTTCGGATGTGGAAATTACCTTAACGTTGTAAAAATCATGTTCTGGCGCGAAATCAAAATCTTCCTCTGGACTCTCCTTTTCATCATCCCGGGAATCATCAAATCCTATGAATATTCCATGGTTCCCTATATCCTTT
>JAFYOZ010000070.1 GCA_017547705.1 Oscillospiraceae bacterium | reverse complement strand
TGACTGGCGCAAAGAAACGGCGGTACCCGCCAAAGAAACGCCTTTTACACCCCTGCGTTGCTCCCGCAACTGCTGTCCCCTTTTTAGGGGACAAAACCCTCCACTGAAAGAATGGCGATTCCGATTCCCGACCGTCGCCGTTCAGGCCGGCAACGGTTTTCTGTATAGCTTTGTTACCCGACTAATTTTAATGCCTTCCCGGAGGGATAGCCTCCCTTGCCTAAAGGGAGGGGGACCACGAAGTGGTGGAGGGATTCTTTTAAAGGTTTCCCAGAGGGTAAGCCTTTTCCTCAAGGAGAAGCCTAAAAGAAAAAAGCCGCCAAAAGGCGGCTTTTTTTGCGTACATAAAATTAATTATTCTTCGTCAAAACCGGTGATGGAGGAAGAACGGCTGTAAGCTCTTCTGCTTTCAGCATAGCGTTTTTCTTCATTTTTGCGGTTGATGAGGAAAAGAACAACAAGAGCAACAATAAGAAGAACAAGAACGCCGATGATGATCCATACCCAGAAAGGAATACCGAATCCGGAAGAAGAACCCTCGCCAACTTCGATCTGAACAAGAAGAACAGGGGAAAGGGAGGTTACATCAATGGATGCGGAAGCAGCGGAAGCGTTGGGAACAAGATTTACCTCAACGATGATGTTATCTGCTGCCTGATATGCAAAGGAAGAAAGACCGGCGATATCGCGGATAACAAGGCGGTTGACTCCGTCTTCTTCAACAAGTTTTACGTTTGCAACAGCGGTGCGGAAATCGGTTTCGGGGGTATAGAGATAGGTGTTTTCACCGTCGGTGATATAGTAATCTCCGGTATAGCCAACAGCATTGGTAACGTGAACCATTGCAAGAACATAGCTGTCATAGTTGGAGGGAGCAGTGGTCTGGGTTCCGTTAAGAGTAAAGGTTGCGGTACCGAGGGAGTTTCCGTAATATGCAAGACCGTCAACAGTAAGGGAGAAATCGAATGCTGCAAGAGCATCGCCGGAAGCGATGAATGCGGAAGTTGCTGCATCGGTTACGCTGTTGATATCAAGAGCTGCTGCACGGAGCTGCGGTTTTTCGCCGATGTTCTCTTTAAGAAGGAACTCAATTCCGGTTACGGGAATATCACCGGAAATGGTGTATGCAAGGCTGATGGGGTTGAATACTTCAACAGTAGGTTCCTGAACTTCCGGAACGGAAGAGCTGCTTTCGGAAGAAACTTCGGAGCTGGTTTCAGAAGAGCTGGAAGAGGAAGGCTTGCTGGAAGAAGCGGGTTTGGAAGAGGATGCGGGCTTGCTGGAAGAAGCAGGTTTGCTGGAGGAAGCCGCGCTGGAAGATGCAGGCTGGGAAGAAGATGCGGAAGAGCTGGAAGAGGATTCTGCATCGCCAACGGTTACTTTATGGGAACCGTCGCTCCAGGTTGCAACTGCATCAAAGTCGGAGTTGGTTGCGATTTTTTCACCGACTTTATAAACAGTTCCGTTTACATCCCAACCGAGGAAATCACGTTTTCCGTATTTAAAAGTGCATTCCGGGAAGGTTACGATGTAATATCCGTCTGCTTCGGTGATGCCGTTATCTTTATCGATATAAGCTTCGCTGAAAACACGGGTGAAGTTTTTGCCCTCAACGTCTTCGGCAATATCTTTGTTACCGGTTTTAAAATAGCCGGTGATGTATTTTCCGGTGGAGGGAGCGTGGTTGCTGTCAGAAGTCCAGACAGCGGTTGCTTTTACAACATATACGCCGGAGCCATCAAGAGTTCCGTGATTTTCATCAAAAGTATAGGTGTCGCCTGCCTCATAATAGAGGTTGCCGATTTTCCAGCAATCGAAAGTTTTGCTGGAATGGGTGAATTTACAGCTGGTCTCGCTGGGAAGGGTTACGGAAACAGCGACGTTGATATCTGCGGATTTTACGGTGCTGCCTTTTCCTTCACCGGCAGAAAATTCGATACGATATTTTTCTCCGACGGTTCCCATATCGCCAAAAGCTTCTGCTTCAATGCTGAGGAAAGGAACAGCAGAAAAAGCAAGAACAACAGCAACAAGAACAGAGAGAATGCGTTTAATAGTGTTCATCAATAAGAAACCTCCTATAATATTATAAAAAGACAAATTTCTACAATTAAAAGTATAGCACAAGAGCTTTGGTTTGTCACATATTATTTTATAAAAAAGTAATAATATGGCAAAATGGAATAAAACTCTTGTAAAGGTGCGGCGGTTTTGGTATAATATAGTTCACGAAAATTAAAAATATGCCGCTGTGGTGGAATGGCAGACACAAGGGACTTAAAATCCCTCGCCTATAAAGCGTACGAGTTCGAGTCTCGTTAGCGGCACCAAGAACCCCTTTTTTGCAAAAGCAAAAGAGGGGTTTTTAAATAACCGGCACAAAAATTTGTAGAAAAATGCTACAATTGACTTTAGCTCTCTTTGATAATATAATATTTAAGGTTTTTTATAAAATACGAGGGGAAGGATTTTTCTGGCAGGAGAATCAGGCGCAAAGCGCATTGATATGACAAAAGGCTCCATCAGGAGATGCATGATAAATTTTGCGATTCCGGTTTTTATCGGACATCTTTTTCAGCAGCTTTATAACACGGCGGATAGCATCATAGTCGGTAACTTTGTTGGAAAACAGGCTCTTGCGGCAGTTTCCAGCAGCGGAAACCTTATCTTTATGATGACCGGCTTTTTTATGGGTCTTTGCCTCGGTGCAGGCGTAATAATAAGCCGATATCTTGGAGCAAAAGATTACGACAGAATGAGAAGGGCGATTCATACGGGAGTTGCTTTTGCTCTTTGCTGCGGAATGGCTCTTTCCGTGCTCGGACTTTGGCTTGCGCCAAAGCTTCTTATCCTTATGAGAACGCCGGAAAACGTTCTTCCGCTTTCAACAACATATTTCAGAATTTATTTCTTCGGAAGCTTTTTTACTCTTACTTATAACATCTGCGCCGGTGTTATGCAGGCAGTCGGCGATTCAAAAAGTCCTCTTCGCTTCTTGATTATTTCCTCCATGACCAACATTGTTCTCGACCTTATTTTTGTCGGTGTTTTCCATTGGGGAGTTGCCGGTGCCGCTGTTGCAACAGTTATAAGCCAGATGCTCAGCGCCGTGCTCGGATTCAGAAAACTTCTTATCAGCGACGGCCATTATAAACTCGTCATCAAAGAAATCGGATTTGATTTTGAACTGCTGAAAGAGATACTCCACCAGGGTATCCCCACAGGTATTCAGAACTCCATTATTTCCATCGCAAACGTTGTTGTTCAGTCCAACATCAATGCTTTTGGCGATAACGCCATGGCAGGATGCGGCGCTTATGCAAAAATCGAAGGATTTATCTTCCTTCCGATTATGGCTTTTTCTTCCGCAATCACAACCTTTATTGGACAGAACCTTGGCGCAGGAGAGCATGAACGAGCACTTAAAGGTTCCCGCTTCGGAATACTCGGTTCGATGGTTTCTGCGGAACTTTTGGGTATGGTTCTTTGGCTTATCTGCCCTTGGGTAATTCCGCTTTTCAACAGCGACCCTGCTGTTGTGGAAATAGGAGTTAACCAGATGAGAACGGAATCCCTTTTCTTCTTTGCCCTTGCTTTTGCACATTCCGTTTCTGCGGTAATGCGCGGTTCGGGAAAAGCAAAAATGCCGATGTACACCATGCTCATCTGTTGGTGCCTTATCCGTGTTACCTATATAACCGTTGCAGTTCGGTTCTTCCCGGTAATCGAAACAGTTTATTGGGCATATCCTCTTACATGGAGCCTTAGCTGTATCGTTTTCCTTGCATATTATCTTAAAGGAGATTGGCTCCACACATTCGATTAAAAAAAGCGGCGGAAATTTTCCGCCGCTTTTTTATATCAGCTTTCACAAAGGGTAAGCCTCCCTTGCCTAAAGGGAGGGGGACCGCGAAGCGGTGGAGGGATTCTTTTTGAGCCTTCTCCTTGAGGAGACTCCCCTGTTAGGGGAGATGTTGAGCAAAGCGACACAGAGGGGTCTGCCGTCTGCGGCGAGCAAAAGGTGGCAAAACCGAAGGTTTTGACGGATGAGGTGTCATATATGTACCCCCATTTCTTTAACTGGCACCGTTCAGGCCGGCAACGGTTTTCTGTATAGCTTTCTTGCCCGACTAATTTTAAT
>JAFYOZ010000069.1 GCA_017547705.1 Oscillospiraceae bacterium | reverse complement strand
TGTTTATTCTTCTTCGAAATTGATCTCTTCGATTTTTGCGTCGGACCAAAGTCTTTCAAGGGAATAGAATTCGCGGACTTCGTCGTTGAAGATATGAACGATTACGCTTGCGTAGTCCATAAGGATCCAGCTTGCGGAAGCATAGCCTTCAACTCTCTGGGGTGCAATTCCGTCCTCGTGGCCAAGAGCGAAATCGATATCGTCGGAAAGGGACTGAACGTGGCTTTTGTTGGTTGCGGAAGCAATTACAAAATAATCGCCGATGCTGCTGATTTCGCCGATTTTAAGTACGCGAAGTCCGATTGCTTTTTTGCTGTCAAGGATTTTTGCGATTTTAAGTGCAAGTTCTCTGGATTCCATTGATTTATTTCCTTTCTTCAAATGTTATTTCAACGTTTTTATATTCTTCCAAAAGCGCCCCGGTATCTTTTCCTTTCGGGAATCCGCGGCGTTCAAGATCTCCTGCGATCCAACGGACACCGTAGGCAATTCCTTCATCGAGGCTGTAATCCGTAAGATTTCGGGTGTATTCCGCATCCGGATAATTTCTTTCTGCGCTTGTAAGGTCCGCCATATAGACAACTTTTTCAAGGATGCTCATGTTGCCTCTTCCGGATGTGTGATAGCGGACAGCATTGAGCACGTCTTCATCGGTCACTCCGATTTCGTGCTCACAGTACACAGCTCCCGCAACGGAATGCCACAAAGCCGGCGATTTGAGAGTATCTTCGTCAAGTCTGATCCCGGCGTTTTCAATGATCGAAAGCTGTTCTTCGTTCGGAATACCTTTGCAGATATCGTGAACAAGGCCGGCAAATTCGGCTTTTTCCGGGTCTGCGCCGTATTTTTCTGCCAAAAACACCGCTCTTTCCGCAACATTGAGGGAATGAGCATATCGGTGCTCGTTCATTCTCGATTTGAGCACCAAGTTAAGTTCTTCCAAAGGAAGATTGCAAAATTCGAGGCTGTTCATCATTCTGCCTCTTCTTCGCCCGGATAGGTTGCAATCGGTTCAACTGCGGCGGGAAGATAGAATCCGCGTCCGCAATCGATAATTTCGGAACTGTTTTCCGTTACGGCAAAGGTGATATAGAAACAATCGTTATAAGCGCCGTAGAAGTTGAGGTTAAGGATTCCGTTTTCGCGAAGCATGATGCTGTGGAAATATCCCGCTTCCTCAGCGATGAATTCAAGTTCCTCTTCGGTTGCATCCGGATAATATTTCTGGAGAAGTTCATCGATAAGTCCCTGTTCGTAGATTATATCGATAACTTCGGAACCGGCTTTATATTTTCTGAGGTCCGCACGGCGGAGAGAATCGTCTGCGCCATATTCGCGGAATTCGCCGTTTTCAAGATAGAACCAATATTTTTTGGTGGTAGGTTCCTGCTGTTTCGCTGCTTCTTCGTCTTCAAAATGGTCGTAAGAAACAAAATCTGCGGTAAAATCTTTTCCGCCGGTATGCTGAAGATTTTCAAAAAGGCCGGAAACCGCGGTTTCGTAAACTTTGCTGTTTTCAATTCCGAAAACATAGGTAAGACCGTCGTCATAATTTTCCGCAAAAAGGAAAGTTGTTCCCTCGGCGGAAATTATTTCAGGGTTCTTCCATTTTCCGTTTTCGTTAAGTTCAACCGCATAGTTTTCGTTGACATACCAAAGAATTCCTTCAAGATATTCCGTCCCTGCTTTTCCGCAGAAAGCGAAAGCTTCGGAAGTTCCGTCTTCGTCAAAATCGCCGAACTGGAACCAGATGGTCTGCCCTTCGCTGTAATCGGAAAGTTTGTCACGGATAACTTCCTCAACGTTGGTGTCTCTGGTCTGCTGTTCCGTATCAACTTTTCCGACAAGGTCATCAAGAAAACCTTCATAACTTTCTTTCCAGCCGCCGGAACATGCGGAAAGGCAAAGCACCATTACCGCAGTAACCGCAGCAAAAAGAATTACTGTTCTTTTAAACATTTTTTCCTCCTGGATATCGGTCAATTGTAATAAAGATA
>JAFYOZ010000068.1 GCA_017547705.1 Oscillospiraceae bacterium | reverse complement strand
TTCATAATTTTATAACAATATTTCAGATTGCCTATGGTGTAATAAGCAGAAAATCAGAGTCTTTGCTTACATACTGGCTGTGTTCAGATACATTTCTTACTGCTCTGCGGTGTATTGATTCCAAAGGGTTTTTCAAGTATTTACCTTCCACGTTTTTCAAAGCCTTTGCCAACAGCATATTGCACTGTTCTGATGACAAGTCTGCTGGTTCAAGAATCAGTGTAGCAGGCACTTTCGAAGCTTCAAAGGTTTCTTTATCAGCTGTGTCAGCACCAACTCTTATTACCACTGCACCAAGTTTTTTGTTCGCCAGTTTCCCAGCGATAATAAATTTGGATATGGTATCTTCTGGTGTGTTGAGGTTTGCCAATGTGTTCTGATAACTCTGGATAAACAGGTCTGCTATTTCTTCAACGCCAAAGTTTGATATACCGCTTTCAGTTACAAACTGATGCACTGTAGTGCGTACCAGTTCCCCTAAAGCGAGATTGCCAGACATACCCACAGCCAGCTGTGGTGCCCACTTTTCGATTTTGGTCATATCATCAACCACTTTGCCTGTCACGGCATTTATTCTCTGCTTGTCTGCACATAGGGCGATAAAATTTTCTGAAATTGTTGTGAATACTACTGACATAAAACAACCTCTTTTAATATTGGATATTCTGTAATAAAGTCTATTATAAATAATAGTGGTTAATTGTCTGCTTGTAAAGGCGGAATTAATTTGTTGTTTAAAAGTAAATTGAAAAGACCGCAGATTTGCGGTCTTTTTTTATCCAGCTGTCGGTATTAAATTTAAATATTTTCTGTGTTTTGTTATCAGCACCCGTAAGAACGCAAGTATTGATAAATATTATGAATTATTTTGCTATTCAGTAAAAAACAGTTGGTTGTTTTCTGACTGAAAGACGTGTTCAAAATCCTTTTGGAGAAGAAACAATCAATTTATATGTACATATTAACCAAAATAAATGCAAATAAATTGTTAAACTTATACAAAACGTAAAATACGCAAAATATACAAAAAATATTTTAAAAAGTTGTTGACATTGCTGAATTCCTGTGGTAAGATATCAAACGTTGCCGAGAGACACGGCAAACAGGAAGAAGCCGAAAGGCAGAAAACCTGAAGCTGAGTAACCAGAACCTAAAGCGAAAGCAAAGGGGAAGAGGCCTAGCCCGCAAGGGTGGCCGAGGCGCTGAGGTAGCCACTGTGAGGCGAGACAGCGAACGGAGAAAAGAAGCGCAGTAAGCTGAGTACCAGAATCGGAAGAAAGGCATGGCAACAGGCCGGACGGAAGAGGAAGAGCGAGAAAGCCGCAAGGCAGACGGACAGCACCGAAGGAACCGCCGACAGGGGAAAACGGGAAGAAGGGAAAAGAAAGAACGGCAGGCTGAGTAGTCAGAACCGGAACGAAGTGGACGAAAGAAAGCGACGGAAAGGGAAAAAGCCCGAAAGCGAAAGCACAAGGGAAGCACCGGGAAAGCGGCTGTGGGAGCAGAACCGGGAGGGACGAAAGGAAACGAACAGAAAGCCGAGTACAAAGAACCGGGGAAGAAGACACGGGAAACCAGGTCGGAAAGAACGGGAAAAGCCAAGGAAGCGAAAGCGGAGAAGGCGGCACCGAAAAAGCCACTGTGAGGCAAAAGCGGGAAGAAAAGGAAAGGAAGAAACAGAGGCTGAGTAGCCAGAACCGGAAAGAAAGCGGACGAAAGAAAGCGGACAGGAAGGGAAAAGACCGAAAGCGAAAGCATGAGGTAAGCACCTGAGGAACAGCTGCGGGAGCGAATCAGGGTAGGGCGAAAGGAAACCAACAGTAGAGCCGAGTACGAAAATCTGGAAGGAAGGCACGGGAAACCAGGCCGGAGAGAAAGAGGAAACCGAGGAAGCGAGAGCGGAGGCGGGCACCGGGAAAGCAGCTGTAAGGCGGAACCGGGAAGAAAAGGAAAGGAAGAACAGAAGGCTGAGTAGCTGGAAGCG
>JAFYOZ010000067.1 GCA_017547705.1 Oscillospiraceae bacterium | reverse complement strand
TACTACCCCATTTCTTTTGTAACCAAAAGAAACCGGGTAGTGCCTGAAAGAAAAGTTTTCTTACCCCTGTTGAAGCTCCCGCTTCAACTGTCCCCTAAACAAAGGGGACAAAACCCTCCACCGAAAGAATGGAGATTCCGATTCTCGACCGTCGCCGTTCAGGCCGGCAACGGTTTTCTGTATAGTTTGGCGGCTCGACTAATTTTTCTGCCTTCCCGGAGGGTAAGCCTCCCTTGCCTGAAGGGAGGGGGACCACGAAGTGGTGGAGGGATTCTTTATAAATTGATAGTTTAAAGTTGATAGTGTAGGGAACGGTCTTGACCGTTCCGCTTTGCCTTTTTCTCAAGGGTTTTGAGTGCATAATCACAAAATTCCCATAACCGCCATGGCTATAACCGCAAGGATATTGCAGATTATAAAGGCTTTTCCAAAAAACGGTTTTGGGTCATCTTCTTTTTTAAGCCGGCTGCTTTCAGCAAGATATCCGCCGATGGAAAAACCGATGGATAAAAACATCATTCCGAGCATCGGGAAAGATTCTCCCGAATTGTTTTCATAACCTTTCATGCTGAAGAAAAGGCAAAACGCAATAACCGAAAGAAGAAGCAAAACCACCATTATAACAGAAGAGGGCATGGCTCTTTTTGCCCTTTTGGCATCCAGGGGGTCTTCATAGATTTCATCCCCGAACTTATACCCCATAAAGAAAATTCCTGCAACGAAGGAAAGAATGTATCCAAAAAGAAGCAAAGGCTGTATCTCAAATTCCGGAACCATAAGCGCAGATATTGCCATAAGAAAAAGATATGAGGAAGTAGTAAAACCAAGAAAGAAATCCAGCCCGGAAAGATATCTTCTCATGCCGTCCTTATTGTATTTGATTTTATCATCATAGCCTGCGAGCATGGTAAAATCGCCGCTTTTAACCATTCCCAAAAAAATAAGATGGGTAAAAACATGCATGGGAACAGCAAGAATTATAAGAAGGATAAGGGTTCCACCATGAAAATTCCCCATAATACCGCTAAAAATGCAGTATGCCGCAACGATAAGGACGGAAAAAGCCGCAAGAATATGGCTTATGGGATTAATCTTCGGTTCAGGCTTCTTTTCGCCTTTTTCACAAAGTTCGTCTATGCTGCAGCCAAAAATCTCCGAAAGTCGGATAAGATTTTCCGTATCCGGGTTTGTTTTTCCGTTTTCCCATTTTGTCACAGCCTGGCGTGAAATTCCAAGAAGCTCCGCAAGCTTTTCCTGAGAGATTCCCTGCTTTTTTCTGTAATCGGAAATGTTTTTTCCAAGGCTCATGTTTTTTCACCTCCGCCATGCTTTCAGTTTAACTTTTTTCTGCATATTTTTCAAGCAACTTTATATGCAACTTTTGGTTGCAAACCGCATAAAACAAAGGACGGAGCAAATTTTTGCTTCGTCCCTTGTTTTTTGTGGAGTTTTGTACTATGAAAATTAAGCAGATGTCTTTTTAACAAATGCAACGGCAACAGCACCGGGACCAACGTGGGTTCCGATTACGCTTCCGATGCAGGTTTCGGGAATGTCCTCAACATTTCCCTCCCAAAGATAGCGGCTGTCCTCAAGGTATTTTCTGAGGAGATAATCGTCATGGCCGGTGTATCCGAGGAAAATCGGTTTATCAAAATCAACCCCGCCGACTTTTTCGATTTCTTTTACCAAAAGGTTGTTGCCGTGTTTAGAGCCGCGGGCTTTTCCGAGTACGTTTATAGTGCCCTGCTCAACGCTTACAACCGGTTTTATATTGAGGATTCCGCCGGCGATTGCTGCGGTTTTAGAAAGTCTTCCGCCTTTTTTAAGATATTCGAGGGTGTCGATAAGGGCGACTATGATAATATTTTCTCTCTCTTCCTCGATTTTTTTTACAATTTCATCGGAAGATGCGCCGCTTTCTGCAAGAGAAAGAGCCATTTTTGCAAGGATAGCAGTTCCGATTGCTACGCTTCTTCCGTCAACAACTTTAACTTTTCCGTCGAATTCTTCTGCGGCGATGCATGCGCTCTGATATGTTCCGGAAAGGGCAGAAGCAACGGTTATTGCAACAACATCGTCGCCGTTTTCGGTTGCTTTTTTAAAAGCTTTTTCAAAAGCCTCCGGAGAAGCCTGGCTTGTTGTAGGCATAACGTCGCTTTCGATAAGTTTTTCATAAAAGGTGTTTTTGTCGATGGTAACTCCGTCGATATATTCTTCATCACCGAAATTTACGGTAAGATGAACAACTTCAAATTTTTCAAGCATCTCCGGAAGAAGATCCGTTGTTGAATCTATAACGATTTTTACCGCCATTGATTTCCTCCTTTTTTATAGCAATCAAAATTCTCTTAAGTTTTTATATATTCCGGCAAGCATTTTATAAAGATGTTCTCTTTCCTCCTCTTTAATGATGCTGTCAGAAACTTTGCTTATAACAGAGGCTGCTCTTTTTCCAACAAAGTCTGCGATTTCTTTTCCTTTTTCAGTAAGGAAGATTTTGTTGCGATATACCTTTTCTTCGCTTTTTTCTCTTTCGATAAGGCCTTTTTCTTCCATTTCTGCAATAATTCTTGATACTGCCGCCTTATCCTTATCACAGATTTCGCAGATTTCTGTTGCAGTTAAGCCCTCGTCATAATGACTTAATACAGCAAGATAGAGAGCAAATGCACCGCGATAGCCATGTTTTATCATCTCTTCCCTTTCTATTTTCTGAACTTCCCTCTGGATTCCGGAAATGATAAAAGCAAACTGTTCAAAACGGCCGAGCATTTTATTTACCTCTCTTTTTTGTTGAATATTTAACGTCAGTATAAATCATAACCTAAATTTGTTGTTTTGTCAACATTCTTCTTTAAAATTATGCTCCCGGGGTTCTTCCGGGAGCAAAAAACGGCTTAAAAATACCATTCTCCGCCAAAGGCAAAGCTTGCGCTAATGGGTCTGTACCAGATTCTTCCGTCGATTTCAAAAGCTTTGAAATTATAGTGTTTTTTGGCATATGCTTCTCCCTCGCAGGAGGAATCGTCCGGGTCATAGAATTCCACCTCGCAGTGGATATAGCCGTTGTTATATTCGATGAGGGTTACCTTCGGATTGATTATTCTTCCGTCAAAGGGAAGGGTATAATATCCGTTTTCAAAATCAAAACAGGTTTCGATATCCTCGATTCCGAAGATATATCTTGCGGTATAGGCGATATCTTCCGCTTTGATCATGGCTCTGCCGTCCTCATCATAGAGGATTTCATCGCCGTTTTCCAAGGCGATTTTGTATGCTTCAACAGCGCACCAAAGGATGCAGTCTTTTGGAGCGGGGAGGTTATTACCGTCATATTCTCCGGTGATATGGCCGACAAAATTAATAAGATGCGCTTCAAATGCGCTTTCATCAAATTCCGGAGCGGAAAGATAGTTAACTTCATCCGCAAGATAGGGGATAAACGGATTTCTTCCGTCGGATTTTGATGCTTTGTCAATTTCGTTGCGGATAGCACCTATATCTTCCGCAACCTCTTTTGGAGCGATATATTCGATTATGTTTCCTTTGCTTCCCCAACGGAGAGTAATTTTTGTGTATTCATCATAGGGGGTCACATAAAGGTAATTCATATTGCTCATGGTTTCCGTCTGGATATCGGTGCTTATATAAAATCTTACGTCGTTTTCGCTCGGACCAAGTTCGTCATAGTCAACGATGTGAACCTCGGGATCAAACTCCACCCAGGTATCCTTTTGCAGAGCGGACTGTATTTTTTCATATTCTTCATCCGTCATAACAACCCTGTTATACATTGTTCCGCCGTCGTTTCCGCCAGTCCAGATAACGTCAAAATCCTCGATATCCGGCTTTGTAAAAGCAAATTTTCCGTCCTCAAGAAGCTCATTAAACATATCGGAAGTATAAAGCCTTTCGTTACAAAAAGCCCTTGTGCTCCTTGCAACTTTTTGGGGAGCCATAAAATATTCCGAGTTTTCCCAATTTTCTCCCCAAAGGAGCTTTATAATGGTTTCTGTTCCGTTGGAATAAACTTCAAGGCGGTTTCCGGAATCATCGAGAAGAACCGTTTTGGTGGGGTTCCATTTGTCCGCAACAAGGCTTGTTTCAACAGCAGGGCCAACCCAGCTTTTCCATTTAAGGCAGACTGCAAACTCTTCAAAAAAATGTTCCTCGATTTTTACGGTATAAATCTCTCCCTCGTTTTCCAAAAAATAGATTATGTTAAAATCCTCAATTTCCGGTTTTTCGGTTCGGGAGGGTTTTTCTTCCGGTTCTTCTTCTTTTTGAACAATATCCTCCGGAAGAGTACAGGTTTCTCCGGGGTTCTGCTCAAGTTCACCAAAAATTTCCGGGGGAATTTCTTCTTTCTGGCAGGAGCAAAGGAAAACAAGACCGATCAATAAAGCAAGAAATTTTTTCATATAAATCCTCCTTTTTTTTCTGACTATATAGTAACATAAAGCACCGGTTTTGTTGCAGGATTTTTTAAAATATGATAGAATATTTTTATAATTTTGATTTATGAAAGGAGCTTTCCTTTATGTCCGATACATTAAAAGTAGTAATAGGCGTTTTGCTTCCGTTCCTCGGAACTTCTCTTGGTGCGGCGGCGGTTTTCTTCATGAAAGGAGAAATGAATCCAAAGCTTCAAAAAGCGCTTTTGGGTTTTGCATCAGGCGTTATGATTGCCGCATCCGTCTGGTCGCTTATCATGCCCGGTATAGAAATGGCAGAAGCCGCCGGAAGAATTGCATGGCTTCCCGCAGCCTTCGGTTTTCTTGGAGGAATGGGATTCTTGCTTTTTCTCGATAGCTTTATCCCCCATCTTCACCTTAATTCGGAAACTCCGGAGGGTAAACCCTGCGGACTTGGAAAATCCTTTATGCTTATTTTTTCCGTTGCGCTCCATAATCTTCCGGAAGGAATGGCTGTGGGCGTTGTTCTTGCGGGAATGCTCAGCGGCGAAAGCGTAATAACCTCTGCAGGTGCTTTTGCTCTTGCAATCGGTATTGCAATCCAAAACTTCCCGGAGGGAGCGATTATTTCCATGCCCCTTGTGGGAACAGGACTTTCTAAAGGTAAGGCGTTTAAATACGGTTTCCTTTCCGGAATTGTTGAACCCGTTGGCGCTTTGATGACCCTTCTTCTTGTTTCTGTAATCGAGCCTGTTCTTCCGTTCATCCTCTCTTTTGCGGCAGGAGCGATGATTTATGTTGTTGTTGAAGAGCTTATTCCGGAATCTCAGGACGGCGAACACAGCAACATCGCAACCATCGGCGTTGCCCTTGGCTTTGCGCTGATGATGATTCTCGACATCGCCCTCGGATAATGACTAAATAGCCTTCCCTTGGGGGAAGGTGTCAGCCGTAGGCTGACGGATGAGGGCTAAAAAAGGCTCCCTTGTGTAAAGGGAGCTGGCACGGCGTAGCCGTGACTGAGGGATTGTCTGTTCCACCCTTTCGTCAAAATCTCCGGTTTTGCCACCTCCCCTGATATGGGAGGCTAATACCAAACCGTAGAGAACGTCGTCCCTGACGTTCTTCCTGGATTTCCATAGAGATAAAATTCCATGTAAAGGAGGTTTTTCTGTGATAAAAGTTGTTGCCGCGATCATCGAAAAAGACGGCGAATTTCTTCTCTGTAAAAGAGGCCCCGGTGGAAACTGCCCCTTTCTTTGGGAGTTTCCCGGCGGAAAAATCGAAGAGGGAGAAACTCCTTTTGATGCAATTATTCGCGAAATTCGGGAGGAACTTTCTGCGGAAATCGAGCCTTACGAGATTTTTGATGAGTATTCTTACGCCTATCCGGACAGAGAGATATATTTTTACTTCATTAAGGCAAAACTCCTTTCAGAAGAAATTCTTCCGACGTTCCATGTTGATACAAAATGGATAAAACCGCATAATAAAGCCATTTTTGAGCTTTGCCCCGCGGATATTTCTATTTTTAATAAACTTTAAAGTATTATACGATAGATTATATAACGCTAAAAAGAGGTGTTTTTTACGCTAAATTCGACCCTTTGCTATATTGAACAGGACGAAAAATACCTTATGCTCCATAGAGTTAAAAAGGAAAACGACGCCAACAAGGATAAATGGATCGGCATCGGCGGAAAGTTTGAAGATAAGGAAAGTCCTGAAGATTGCATCCTTCGTGAGGCAAAAGAAGAAACCGGTTTAACCCTTACGGATTACCGCTATCGCGGTATCGTAACCTTTGTTTCCGATAAATGGGAAACGGAGTATATGCACCTTTTTACCGCAACGGGTTTTGATGGCGAACTCATCGAATGTGATGAGGGCGAACTTATGTGGATAAGCCGCGAGGAGCTGGACGCAATCCCGAAATGGGAAGGCGATAAAATCTTCCTCGAACTTTTGCAAAAAGGCGAACCCTTTTTCTCCCTTAAGCTTCGATACGAGGGAGAGCATCTGATGGAAGCGGTTCTTAACGGAAAGGCGATTTTATAAGGAGAATTTTATGTATTTTAATTCCCGTGAAGAGGAAGTTATTTTTCTTAAAAAGCTTTGGACAAAACAGCAGGTTCCATGCCCAAAATGCGGCCATGAATTCCTCGAACATCTCCATAAAAAAGCAAAGAAAAGTGATACGGAGTGGAAATGTTCCAAATGCGGCGAAATTTACAGAACCATTAACATGTTAAATGAACTTCCGGAAGAATAGCTCTTTTTTATTGACAAAACAGCCGCAAAAAAGTAAAATATACCAGTAATGTCTCTATAGCTCAGCAGGATAGAGCGTTCGCCTCCTAAGCGAAAGGCCGCGCGTTCGAATCGCGCTAGGGACGCCATAAAAAATACCCGGACTATGTCCGGGTATTTTTTTATGTATTCATGCGATTCGAACGCGCGCATCGCGCGAAGAAAGGGGTCCCCAAAAAGCCGAATGGATTTTTGGGGAAAAGGAGATTTCGCCGAGCGATTGAGGAATTCCGCAAAGCGGTGTTCCGAAAAAAGCGAGTGCAGAAAGCGACGCTGCGCTAGGGACGCCATAAAAAATACCCGGACTATGTCCGGGTATTTTTTTATTTATTTAAAACGTGCTTTAAAACTTGTAAGATAATAAGCGTTTCTCTGTCGGTTGTACCACAGTCTCTTTGCGCTGTCAAAGAGATGTGGGTACATAACAAATTATAATAAAATTGAACTTATAAAAGTCTCTGTTTTTCGGAGTGTTTTTTTAATGTTTAACTTCATTTACAAAAGCCAAAAAATATATTATAAT
>JAFYOZ010000012.1 GCA_017547705.1 Oscillospiraceae bacterium | reverse complement strand
TTGTACCGGTGATGCAGATAACCTTGCCCTCGAATTTAAGGCGGTTAAGAACCTTCGGGCAAACTATTCTTGCAATATCGCCGGGTTTTGATGTACCTTTTCCGATAATGCGTCCGATAAAATAGAGCACTCTGCAAACGCAGATAGCAATAAATAATCTCATATATAGACTTCCTTTTAAAATATTGCCTCCTTATTAAAGGGAGGAGGACCGTTGCGGTACGCATGGTGGAGGGATTCTTTTTGTTCAGCATTTTTTAAGATGAATCCCCCGTCTCTTTTGATTTTCATCAAAAAAGCCACCCCCCTTTAAAAAGGGGGGCTTTTTGAAAATTAAAGGGTAATAAGTTTTTTCTCGCTGTTGGTGATAACTTCGCAGCCGTCTTTGGTTACCATAACGATATCCTCGATACGGACACCGAACTGACCGTCAAGATAAATACCGGGTTCAACACTCATTACGATGCCTTCTTCAGTAAGATCGGAGCAAAGGGGAGAGAATCTGGGGTTCTCGTGAATCTCGAGACCGAGGCTATGACCAAGTCCGTGACCGAATTTGCCTTCATAACCTGCGGAATAGATCATATCTCTTGCAACTTTGTCGATAGAGTTGCAGGGAACGCCTGCTTTAACAGCATCGATTGCTGCAAGCTGTGCATCAAGAACGAGGTTATAAACTTTTTCCTGTTCTTCAGAGATTTTGCCGACTGCAACGGTTCTGGTCATATCGGAGCAATAGCCGTTATGTGCTGCACCAAAGTCCATGGTTACAAAATCGCCCTCTTTGATTACGTTCATGCTGGGAACTGCATGAGGCATGGAACCGTTTGCGCCTGCTGCAAGAATGGTTTCGAATGCAAGACCGGTTGCACCGTTGCGGAGCATGAAATAATCGAGTTCGAGCTGAAGATCTTTTTCGCAAAGGCCGGGTTTGATCATATCGAGCATATGAACAAAAGCTTTATCGGTGATAGCCTGTGCTGCGCGGATTTCGGTCATTTCTTCTTCGGATTTGATTCTTCTCTGATGAAGGATAACTTCGTTAAGTCTGGGGTCATCAAAAATCTCTGCGGAAAGAACTTTTCTAAGGCTGAAAAGGCTTTCAACAGTCATATATCCGGATTCGATTCCGAGAGTTTTTACATGGTATTCCTCAAAAAGCTCGTTAAGCTGTTTTGCCATATCGGTCATGAGGATAACCTTTGCATCGGTTACTTTTTTGGTGCCGGCTTCTATATAGCGGCTATCAAGAAGAAGAACCGCTCCCTCTGCGGTTACAAGAAGAGCACCTGCGCTGGAATGAAAACCGGTGTAATACTGGCGGTTAACTTCGGAAGTGATAAGAGCGCCGTCAATTCCTTCGGGAAGCATCTGGGAAAGTCTTTTGATTCTGTCCATTATATATTTCCTCCTCTATATAAATTCATCTTATATATTTTTCTATTCTGCGCTTAAACTTGATAAAAGAATCCGTTTCCGGGCCAATGGGTTCTGTTAAAAAAACCTTTGCGCCGATAAGATTTCCGCCGAGGACATCGGTAAAAATCTGGTCGCCGATCACTGCGGCTTCTTTTGTTTTTGCGCCGAACATTTTACAGGCTTTGATAAAACCTTTTGGAAGGGGCTTTGCACTTTTATATACAAAGGGAAGCCCCAATTTTTCCGCAAAAGGTTTGATGCGGCTTTCACTGTTATTGGAAACAATAACAAGATTTATTCCGCTTTTTTTGATTTCTGAAATCCATTCCAAAACTCCATCAAGGGGTTTATCGGAACCATGGAGCGAAAGAGTATTATCCGCATCCAGCAAAACGATTTTTGCTCCGGCGGATTTTAAATCTTCCGCCGTTATATCCAATATACAGTTAAATCGGTACTGCGGTTTCAATACGGACAAAAAGGATTCTCCTTTCGCTTTTTCAGGAAAATAAGAAAGCGGACAGCATAAGCCGTCCGCCATCCTCTTTTTCTGTTAGAAATCAATACTTTCTCTTGCGAGCTGCTTCGGATTTCTTTTTACGTCTTACCGAAGGCTTCTCATAGCACTCATGTTTTCTGACTTCTGCAAGAACGCCGGAGCGAGCGCAGGAACGTTTAAAACGTCTGAGTGCGCTGTCAAGAGATTCATTTTCTTTTACATGAATTTCTGCCATAATCTGTTTCCCTCCTCTGCCATTGGGCTGGAGCTAAGAACAATTTTGTTCTTCGTACATAAATGTAACAGTCTTATTATATACTTAAGGCCCTCTCGTGTCAAGACCAAAAATCCTACTATTTATATTAATTTTTATTTTTCCTATATAAAATAATCCCATGTTTTAGGCAAAAATCGACTTTTGGATGTTTTATGAAGCACCCGGAGGCGTTGTATCAAATTAATTTTTAAAAAAAGAATGCAACAAAAATCCGTTTTTATGTTACTATTATAATGTAGAATAATATTATATAAAGGAGCGAGTTTTATGAAGAAAATTATATCCGTTCTTCTGGTTCTTCTCTGTCTTTGCGGCTGTAACAGCGAAAGCGAAAAACAAAGCCCAAAGCCGGAATATGTTTTTACATATACGCCCATTATTGATATATTCTCTTTCGACGACAAAGGCGAAGTCAGCCTTATCGGATATTCCGACGGAAGCCTTATGGTCGAATACGGCGGCGATAAAAGATTTACCGGAACTTATAATATCGAAACAAAAGAGTTTTTCGATATAACCGGAACGGCGGTTTTTTATCCGATAGAGCGAAACGGCCTTGCTATCAATGGCTATGAAACCTTTATCGAAGAGAAAAACGGAAGCTTCCTTCTTTATGCCATGGATTACGAAAATCCAGATAAAAGAATCCAAGGCCCGCTTTTAAAATCGGAGGAAGTTTTCTCCGCCTATGACGGAGAAAACTTCTATTGGAGCTGTTCGGAAGGACTTTTTATCCGCAAAAACGGCAAGGACAAGCTCATCGCCGATTACTGCGGAAAATTCGCCCTGCTTGCGGATAATTTTATCATCTGGCCGGACAGCGAAAACGAAAAAATCGGGCTTTACCGAATAGATAAGGACTATATCGGCGGATATACCGGATTCCCCGGACTTTCGGTTGTTATGGCTTCTGATGAGATAATCGTTTTCAAAAACGAGAACCCGAATCTTGGGGAAGAATACCTTTCCATTACCATAAAACGCAGTCAGGAACCGAACTATGACGAAAAACCGGTAGATGCCGGGCCATATTCCATAGTTGTTGACGGTTACCTCTATTATTGCTACTATGAAAACAGCCACATAACCCCGGAAGAAAACCAGATTAAGGGAAAGATAACCTCCGTTTATGACGACCTTTCGACCTGCCCCAGACGAAACGACCAGGCGAATATTATCGAATTCCTCGGAAAGCGATATGCCATTGTTGACGGGGAACTTCTTCTTGAAGACACCCTCGGAAGCGGCGAAAATCCTATCACAGTCTGGTATAAATGTATAAAAAGCTGGGAATTAAGCGAAATAAACTTCCCCGATTAATGCAAAAAATCCCGTGCTCAATTTTGAGCACGGGGTTTTCTTTTTTGAGCACGGAGACTCTTTTCCTAAAAACGGGCGGATAATATCCACCCCTACGGTTAATGGGGATTTTATGGTGTAACATAATCCGTCGGGTTCTGGTATTCTCCGTTAAGGCGGATTTCAAAATGGAGGTGGTTTCCGGTTGAATTTCCGGTAGAGCCGGTTTTTCCAATCAAATCGCCGGCTTTAACCTCCGCTCCAACCTCAACAAGAAGCTCGGAACAATGTGCATAGCATGTCTGGTATCCGTTTCCGTGGTCGATAATAATATGATATCCGTATCCGGTATTTTTATAGCTTGCCACAACGACCGTTCCGTCTGCGGCGGCATAAATTTCGGAGCCGCGGTTATAGCCGATATCAATTCCTGCATGGCCCTTATAGGCGTCTTTTTCCGCGCTAATAACAATCTCCTCGCAGGGCCAGACAAATTCCATCAGGGTTCCCATAAAGGCTTCCATGTCATAGGGCGAAAGGTTATAACTTCCATCCGGCCAGAGGTAATAGATGTTCTGTATAAAACCGTGGAGGTCATACTCTGCCTTGGTGTTCGGATAGATTTTCATAAACGGGTCGCCCGTATTAACAACGGTAAAAAATGCTCCTGTTCCGGTAAATTCCGGTCTTCCGACCAAATCTTCCGGAATAAGTTCTCCGCCTTTTTCGATGGTTGGATTTCCGTTTTCATCATAGATAATATAGCTGTTCGGCTGCATCCAGCTTGGATAATATCCGGCGGCGGTTATCTCCTCAAGGGTCATATAACCGATGCTTTTTGCTATTTCCTTTGCGGATAATTCTGATTCAAGGCTGTCTGCCTCTTCGGAACGGTTTACCGCAACCATTTCTCCGGTTTCAACATCAATGAAGATATCGGTATCTTCGCCGATTTCTCCGGTTATGAACCTGAAGCAAACGCTTTTTGAAATTTGTTCGTTCCCGGTTTCTCCGCTAAGAGTATTGATATGCATTTCGGCGATTTTATCTCCGGCATCAACTTTTTGGCCCTCTTTTACAAAAATTCCGCCGCAAAAAGCATAGAGGGTTTTGTTTCCGTCGGAATGTTCTATGAGGACATAGTTTCCAAACTCCTCGGAATTTTCTGCCGCCTTAAGAACGGTGCCTTCCGCAGAGGCAAAAACATAATTATTTTCAAGATAGGAATACATCGTTCCCAGCATGGAAGAATATGTTTCAAAAATCTCGTCGCCCTCATAGCACATGGGCTGTCCGCTGACGGGATCGAGATACAGAATCTTCTCTTCATTTTCGGAAGAAATTTCCGGAGCCGGTTCGTTTTCTTCTGGAAGAGTTCCGCAAGCGGTTATCATAAGAACAACCGCCAAAAATATGCAGAGCACCGCCGGAAGATTTCTTTTTCTGTTCTTATTTTTCATAATTGACACTATTCTTTCGCTTATAGGTGCAGCGCCGAAATAGCTTATGGAAAGGCTTGCCCTTTCTGCAAAATCAAGAATCGTATTTGCATAAAAAGCCGCTTTTTCTTTTCCAAGGATAAAAAGCACCCTTTCATCACAGCGTTTTTCCATATCTATGCAAAGATATTTTGCGGCAATCCAAGCAAACGGGCTGAACCAATTTATCGAAACAGCCGCCGCAGAAAGCATCTTCAGCACCGCATCCCGATTTTCGATATGCGTTTTTTCGTGGATAAGAACAAAGGGAAGCTGCTCTTTTGGAACATCCTTCGGAATCACTATACGGGGAGAAAATACACCAAAGCTAAGGGGTGAGCGCAGGTTTTTATTCTCATAAACCCGTATATATCCAAATCCTTTCGGAAGCTCTGTTATCAAATCCGCATCGGACATGATTTTTCTTACGGTGTAAAAATGCCGCAAAATAAAATACGTTCCGGATAAACCCATTCCGATTATCCATACTGTAAAAGAAATTTCCTCAAAAGAGGGTTTTTCTTCATAAGAAACTTCCAAAGTAGGATAATATACGCTTGGTTTTGGATCTGTATATATCGGTTTTTCTTCCGTTTGATTTGGAACAGTTACTTCAAAATGCGGTTTTTCCTCTTCTTTTTCAAAAAGATTATAGACGCTTACAGCGGATGAAAATTCAAAAGGAAGCAAAAGCCTTAAAATGATAACCGCCCAGAGCAGCACAAAGACTTTTGAAAAAATTTTGTTCTTAAAAAATCTTCGGAGCAGAAGAACAAAAAGGGTTGCGGCACCTGCCGCAATATTTGAATAAAAAAGCCCTTCCATTATTCTTCCTCCAGATTTTTTATGGTTTCCCTCAGCTTTTTAAGCTCCTCCGAAGAAATTTTTCCGCTTCCGACAAGCGCAGAAACAAGAAGATCCGGCGAACCTCCAAAAAGTCGGTCGATAAGTTCAAAAGTTTCGCTTTCGCAAACTTCGCTTCTTGTAACGGCGGCTTCACAAACAAAACCCGGCTCGGTACGGATTACCGCGCCTTTTTCGATGCATTTTTTGATGACGGTATAGGTTGTTGTTTTGCTCCAGCCAATGGATTCCGCCAAAGCGGCGGCAAGTTCCTTTGCGGACATTTTTCCGTTTTTCCAAAGGAGTTCCATGATTCGTATTTCTGAGGAAAAGAGTTTTTCTGTCATTGTTTCACCTTCTGTTCTATTGCAGTAGAATTCTACAATTTCATTCTACTACGATAGAACAGCATTGTCAATAGCCGATGTGGAATATTTTTGGAGAATAAAAAAGCCTCCCTCTGATGAGGGAGGCTTTTTTCGATGTAAACGCTTTCCCTCGGGGGAAGGCTAACTTTATCAGAATACGAAGTTTCCGTTTTCGAAGATGACTACGTCTTTGCCGTCGCGGGTTTTGCCTGTGATGGAAAGGTCTTCGGTTCCGACCATAAAGTCAACATGAACACCGGCGGTTGCATTGAGTCCGCGTTCAAAAAGTTCTTCTTCATCCATTACGTCGCCGCCTTCAATGCTGGAAGGATATGCTTCGCCAAAGGCAAAATGGCAGGATGCGTTTTCATCAAAGAGGGTATTGAAGAAAGTTATTCCGCTGTTGGAAATGGGAGAATCATAGGGAACAAGCGCAATTTCACCGAGATAGCGGCTGTTTTCGTCCGTATCAAGAGCCTTAATAAGAACCTCTTCGCCTTTTTCTGCGGTTGCCTTTACGATTTTTCCGTTTTCGAACTCAAAGCGGATTTTATCGACGATATTTCCGTTAAGAACAAGAGGTCTTGCGGAATAAAGAACGCCGTTTACTCCGTCACGCTTCGGAGCGGAGAAAATCTCCTCTGTGGGCATATTTGCAACAAACTTGAATCCGGCTTTGCTGTTTTCTCCACCGGCAAGCCAACGGCAATTTTCCGGAAGTTCAACGGTAAGGTCGGTTCCGAGGGAGTTTATATAATGAACGGATTCAAGGTTCATCTCATTAAGGATATTTGCTCTGCGTTCAAGGTTATCGCAATGTTCTTTCCATGCTTCAACAGCGTCGCCGTCCTCAGTGATGCGAACCATTTTGAAAATAGTTTCCCAAAGTTTTTCAACAGCTTCTTCACCTTTAAGTTCCGGGAACACTTTTTCTGCCCAGGAGGTGATCGGAACAGAAGCAACACACCAGGGGAATCCGTTTGTCATCTCGAGATTATAGAAATCTTTAAGATCGCGGTTTGCGGCGATGCTGTATCTGCGCTGGCGTTCCTGATCAACACCTTTAAGGTTTTCCGGATCGGAAGCGGCGATAGAGATATATCCTGCGCCCTCTTTTGCAAGAGTGTTCATTCTGTCTGCGTCCCAGCTGTAAACGCTGTCAAAAAGGCTGTCATCAGCATTGAGCCAATGTTCTCTTGTGCAATAGTCATCGCGCCAAAGCATAACAACGTCCTTTGCGCCAAGCTCGTATGCGGCGGTTGTAAGAAGTCGGCCAAAATCTGCACGGTCAACAGGGCAGTTTATTACAAGAGTCTGGCCTTTTTGGAGATTTATACCAACGCCAACAACAAGTCTTGCATACTGCCAGAGCATTTTTTCGTTCATAGGTATATTCCTTTCAAAAAACCTCCCTTGTCAAAGGGAGGTGGATTTTCGGTTGCAGACCAAAAAGACGGAGGGATTCTTTATAAGGAATCCCCCAGTCATTTGCTGTGCAAATGCCAGCCCCCTTTAACAAGGGGGCTTTATTCCTTTTTAGAGTTTTGCGGAGGCATTTATTTTATTTTGCAACAAAGTTAACGAGTTTTCCGGGGACGCAGATTTCTTTAAGGATGGTTTTTCCTTCAAGCTCTGCTGCGGCTGCTTCTTTTGCTGCTGCGATGCAGGCTGCATTATCAGCATCTGCTGCAACGTTCATTCTTGCTTTGATTTTTCCGCAAATCTGAACAACCATCTCAACAGTTGCTTCGGTGCATTTTGCTTCGTCATAAATGGGCCAATCCTGTTTGCAGAGAAGCTCATCATGACCAAGCATCTCCCAAAGTTCCTCGGTTACATGAGGAGCAAAGGGGTTAAGAATGGTGATGAAAAGTTCATATTCATCTTTGGTGATGCTTCCGGTTGCGGTGATATCGTTAAGAAGGCTCATCATTGCTGCAATAGCAGTGTTTGCCTTAAGGTTATCAACGTCTTCTCCAACCTTTTTGATGCATTTATGGAATCCGCTTTCAAGTTCGGGGCGGATTCCTTCGCCGGACATAATATCCTGAAGAGCCCAGATTCTATCGAGGAAGCGTTTGCAGCCTTTGATGGAGTTGGTGTTCCAGGGAGCAGCTTTTTCAAAGTCGCCGATGAACATTTCATAAAGGCGGAGAGTATCTGCGCCGTAATCGCGGATTACGTCATCCGGGTTAACAACGTTGCCGCGGCTCTTGGACATTTTTTCGTTGTTTTCGCCAAGAATCATGCCGTGGCTGGTACGTTTGGAATAGGGTTCTTTAGTGGAAACTGCGCCGATATCATAGAGGAATTTATGCCAGAAGCGGCTGTAGAGAAGGTGGAGAGTTGTATGCTCCATACCGCCGTTATACCAATCAACAGGCATCCAGTAATCAAGAGCCTCTTTGGAAGCGATTGCGTCCTCGCATTTCGGGTCGCAGTAACGGAGGAAATACCAGGAAGAACCTGCCCACTGGGGCATGGTATCGGTTTCTCTGTGTGCATGACCGCCGCAGCAAGGACAGGTTGTTTCAACCCAATCGGTCATGGTGGAAAGAGGGCTTTCGCCGTTATCGGTAGGTTCATAGGATTCTACTTCCGGAAGGAGAAGAGGAAGCTGGTCTTCCGGAACAGGCTGCCAACCGCATTTTTCGCAGTAAATCATCGGGATAGGTTCGCCCCAATATCTCTGGCGGCTGAAAACCCAGTCGCGGAGCTTGAAGTTAACTTTTGCTTTGCCGATGCCCTCTTTTTCGAGGTATTCAATCATGGCTTTTTTTGCTTCTTCAACGGTCATGCCGTCTTCAAAGCCGGAGTTTACCATAATTCCTTCGTTGCAATCGGTATATGCGGCTTCTTCAACATTTCCGCCTTTAACAACTTCGATGATGGGAAGACCGAATTTTTTTGCAAATTCCCAGTCGCGGGTGTCGTGTGCAGGAACTGCCATGATTGCGCCGGTACCATAGGTAGTAAGAACGTAGTCGGAGATAAAAATCGGGATTTCTTTTCCGGTTACGGGGTTGATACCTTTAACGCCCTGGAGCATAACGCCGGTTTTGTCTTTTGCCATTTCGGTACGCTCGAAGTCGGATTTCTTTGCGGCTTCTGCCTGATATGCGCGGATTTCATCGATATTTTCGAGTCTGTCTGCCCATTTTTCGATAAGCTCGTGTTCGGGGCTGATTACCATATAGGTTGCGCCGAAGAGAGTATCGCAGCGGGTGGTATAAACTTTAAGTTTATCGCCAAGGGTGGTATTAAAATCAACCTCTGCACCGGTGGAACGGCCGATCCAGTTGATCTGGGAGGTTTTAACTCTGTCGATATAGTCAACTTCCGCAAGGTCGTCGATAAGGCGCTGTGCATATTCGGTGATTTTGAGCATCCACTGGGATTTAACTTTATGAACAACTTCGCTTCCGCAGCGTTCGCAAACGCCGTTAACAACTTCTTCGTTTGCAAGAACAACTTTACAGCCGGTGCACCAGTTTACGTTTGCCTCTTTTTTGTATGCAAGGCCGCGTTTAAAGAGCTGGATGAAAATCCACTGGGTCCATTTATAATAGTTAGAATCGGTGGTATTGATCTCTCTGTCCCAATCGAAGGAAAGACCGAGGGATTTAAGCTGTGCTTTAAAATGAGCAACGTTGTTTGCGGTTACGATTTCCGGATGGATGTGGTTTTTGATTGCAAAGTTTTCGGTAGGAAGACCGAATGCATCCCAACCCATAGGATAGAGAACATTATAACCCTGCATTCTCTTTTTTCTGGCAACAATATCCAGAGCGGTATAAGAACGGGGATGTCCTACATGAAGTCCCTGTCCGGAAGGATAAGGGAATTCAACAAGTCCATAGAACTTGGGCTTGGAATAATCGGTAGTTGCGGCATAGGGCTTTTTTTCGTCCCAGATGTCCTGCCATTTTTTCTCAATGGCGGCAAAATCATAGCCTTTCATTTTTTGGTTCCTCCAGTTTTAATAAATTGCGCCCCTTGTCTAAAGGGGAGAGGGCCACATGCCGTAAGGCGTGGCGAGGGGATTTTTCTTGTTCTTCACGGTTTTAAGGATGTCTTTACAGAATCCCTCCACCGTGTGTACCAGGGCTGTTCCCCTCCCTTTAAGCAAGGGAGGCAATAAAAAATCCCGTCCTTCGAAGAATCGAAAGACGGGATATAACATACCCGCGGTACCACTTTCATTGGCATAAAAATGCCCGGCTTGATTCCGTATAACGGCGGCGCCGTCCGGTTTTACTCCTGCAACAAAAACAGTTTCTTCCGGCTGCTCGAAAGTGAGTTCATCTGTTTCCCGTTTCCGCATCACACCAAAAACTGCGGCTCTCTTTGAACGAAAAATCAGACTACTTGTTCTTTGTCAAAGCATTTATGCTATAAAAACACATTAAATGTATAATAACAATATATAGCAGACTTTGTCAAGGGATTTTTTAAATTTTACACAACATAAAACCGCAGTAGGGACCGCTGCCCTCAGCGGTCCGTTTTTCGGAACGTCGGGGACGACGTTCCCTACGGAAAAAGGGAGGCAATTATTCTTCCTCGAAGTTAATCTCCTCGATTTTTGCATCGGACCAAAGACGTTCGAGAGAATAGAATTCGCGAACTTCTTCGTTAAAGATGTGTACAATTACGCTTGCATAGTCCATAAGGATCCAGCTTGCGGAAGAATAGCCTTCAACTCTCTGGGGAGCGATTCCGTCCTCATGACCGAGGGTGAAATCGACCTCATCGGAAAGAGCCTGAACATGGCTTTTGTTGTTTGCGGAAGCGATTACAAAATAATCGCCGATAGAGCTGATCTCGCCGATTTTGAGCACGCGAAGACCGGTTGCTTTTTTGTTATCAAGAATTTTTGCGATGCGAAGTGCAAGTTCTCTGGATTCCATAGATTATTTCCTTTCATTCAGTTATTATTACGTTTTTATATTCTTCCAAAAGTGCCTCGGTGTCCTTCCCTTTAGGAAAACCGCGTCTTTCAAGATCCGCGGCGATCCAGCGAACACCGTATGCAATTCCCTCATCAAGACTTTTATCTGTGAGGTTTCTGGTATATTCCGCATCCGGATAGTTTCTTTCTGCGCTTGTAAGATCCGCCATATAGACAACTTTTTCCAGGATGCTCATACCTCCTCTTCCGGAGGTGTGGTATCTTATTGCGTTGAGCACGTCCTCATCCGTTACGCCAAGTTCGTGCTCGGAATATATTGCTCCGGCAATGGAATGCCAAAGTGCCGGGGATTTTTTAGTATCTTCATCGAGGATTATTCCCTCGTTTTCGATGATGGCGAGCTGTTCCTCCTGTGGGATTCCTTTACAGATATCGTGGATAAGGCCGGAAAAATAGGCTTTTTCCGGGTCTGCGCCGTTTTTTTCTGCAAGGAGCACCGCTCTTTCTGCAACATTAAGGGAGTGAGCATATCGGTGCTCATTCATTCTGCTTTTGAGCACCGATTTTATTTCCTCTTCAGTAAGACGACAGAATTTTTTCGTATCCATTATTCTGCGCTCTCTTTTTCCGGATAGGTTGCGATTGCGGGAACTGCGGCAGTAAGATAGAAGCCTCTTCCGCAATCTATGATTTTGGAGCTTGTTTCTGTAACCTGGAAGGTGATATAGAAGCAGTCGTCGTATGCGCCGAAGAAGTTGAGGTTAAGAATTCCGTTTTCGCGGAGCATGATGCTGTGGAAGTATCCTGCCTCTTTTGCGATAAACTTAAGGGTTTCCTCATCCGCATCCGGATAGTATCTTTCGAGAAGTTCGTCAATAAGTCCCTGGTCATAGATGATATCGATAACCTCGGAACCTGCTTCATATTTTCTCAAATCTGCGCGGCGGAGAGAATCATCTGCGCCGTATTCATAAAATTCGCCGTTTTCGATATAGAACCAATATTTCTTGGTGGAAGGTTCTTCCTCTTTTGCTTTTTCCTCTTCGTCATAGTAATCATAAGAGGTGAACTCTGCGGTAAAATCTTTTCCGCCGATGTGTTCGAGGTTAGAGAAAGTTCCGGAAACTGCGGTTTCATAAACTTTACTGTTTTCGATTCCGAAAACATAGGTAAGACCGTCGTCATGGTTTTCCGCAAACATAAAGGTTGTTCCCTCAACGGTTACCATTTCGGGGTTTATCCATTTTCCGTTTTCACAAAGCTCTGCGGCATAGTTTTCGTTAACAAACCAGAGAACACCTTCAAGGTATTCGCTTCCGGCTTTTCCGCAAAATGCAAAGGCTTCAAGAGTTCCGTCCCCATCAAAGTCGTCGGACTGGAACCAGATGGTCTGGCCGTCGCTGTATTCTTCAAGCTTTTCGCGGATGCTGTCTTCTGCGCTTACACTTCGTTTTTCCTGTTCGACGTCAACTTTTCCGATGAGGTCATCAAGAAAACCCTCATAGCTCTCTCTCCAGCCAACAGAGCAGGCAGAAAGCATAAATACGAGCAAAAGGGTCATGGCAACGAACAGAATCGCTGTTTTTTTAAGCATTTTTTGCCTCCTTAGAGTCAGTTATAATAAAGATAATGATTCCAGATATATTCATCAACGCCCTTTGGAACCATGGAAGCGATATCATCCGCTCTGCGGACTGCTTCTCTTACCTCGGTTGAGGAAAGTTCCTTTACGTCGATGGGCACAATTCTAACCTCTGCGCCGTTGCTGCGAAGAATCGCCGCTTCTGCTTCAAGAGCGGCATCGTCTTCCCAGTTTCTTGCGGCAACCGCAAGAACTGCTTCGTTTGTTATTCTGTGCCATTCATACCATCTTCTGAACGAAAGGAGCATATCTCCGCCGATGAGAAGATAAAATTCATCATCGGGATAGATTTCTCTAAGCTGTTCAACAGTATCCGCCATATATCCTTCGTCCGCTCTTTGAATCTCGATATCGGAAACCTCGAATCCATCAAGCTCTCCGAATGCAAGGCGGCACATATTCATACGGTGCTCCGAAGGAGTCATCGCAAGACCTTTTTTATGTGGCGGCTGGTATGCAGGAATTACAATTACCTTATCAAGAGAAAGCTCTTCCATAAAGTTTATCGCCGCATTAACGTGGCCTTTATGAACAGGGTCGAAGCTTCCTCCGTAAATTCCGATTTTCATAGTTTCTCCTTAGGGAAGAATAATTTTCGGTTCTTTAAGATTGCGTTTATAAACAACAAATTTTCTTCCGATAACCTGAACTGCTTCGCAGCCGTTGATGCTGTTCATAACTTCTTCGATTGCTTCCTTGGAAGAAAGGGGGGCAGTTTCGAGTACGGAAACTTTTACGATCTCTCTTGCATCAAGAGCTTCGTTGATGTTGCCGATAACGGATTCGGTAATGCCCTCTTTGCCAACGGTTACAACTGCAGGGATTCCGTTTGCAAGAGAGCGAAGGTATGCGCGCTGTTTTGTAGTGATCATTTTTTGTTTCTCCTTATTGTATATTAACTTTTTGTCGGTTTCGTGATTCAGTCAAAAATTGCTTTTGCAAAAGCTTCCGGATCGAAGGGCTGGAGGTCTTCTGCCTTTTCTCCGACTCCGATAAATTTTATCGGAATACCAAGTTCCTGGCGGATTCCGATTACAACGCCGCCTCTTGCGGTGCCATCAAGCTTTGTAAGAACGATTCCGGTAATAGGGCAAACAGAGCCGAACTCTCTTGCCTGATTAAGTGCGTTCTGTCCGGTTGTACCGTCGAGAACAAGAAGGGTTTCAACAGATGAATCCGGAGCTTCTCTCTCGATAACTCTTCCGATTTTTGCAAGCTCGTCCATAAGTCCTTTTTTGTTCTGGAGTCTGCCTGCGGTATCGCAGATGATAACATCTGCTTTTCTTGCTTTTCCTGCGGCAATGGCATCAAAAACAACCGCAGCAGGGTCGGAACCCTCGGAATGTTTTATAAGCTCTGCGCCGCAGCGGTCTGTCCAGACCTGGAGCTGGTCGATTGCTGCTGCACGGAAAGTATCTGCCGCTGCAACAACAACTCTTTTGCCTTCGTCGATAAAATTCTTGGAAAGTTTTCCGATAGTTGTGGTTTTTCCTGCTCCGTTAACGCCAATCATCATAATGATTGCGGGCTTGTTTTCGATATTGAGTTCCTGGCCGCCACGAAGCATTTCTGCAACAACTTCGTACATCATTTTTCTTACTTCTTCCGGATCGGAAATGCCGTCTTTTTTAACTCTCTTGCGAAGCTCATCGCAGATTGCACAGGCGGTGTTTGCGCCGGTATCTGCAAGAACGAGAGCTTCTTCAAGCTCTTCAAAGAGGTCTTCATCAACTTTTCCGGCAGAAAAAACGTCATCAAAGCGCTCTTTAAGCGATTCTCTTGTTTTCTTTAAGCCTTCGCTTATCTTACTGAAAAATCCCAAAGTATTTTCCTCCTTTAAAAGGCTTCCCCTTGAGGGGAAGCTGTCTGCGAAGCAGACTGATGAGGTGTCTGGATATTTACACCTCATCCGCCGCAGCTTACGCTATGCGGCACCTTCTCCTCAAGGAGAAGGCATATTTTATTCATCACTCTGGAGCTGTTTTTCAAGCCACTGCTCCTTGCTGATGAGAACCTGACGGGGTTTGCTGCCTTCAAAAGGCCCGACTATGCCGCGTTCTTCCATCTGGTCGATGATTCTTGCGGCTCTGGCATATCCA
>JAFYOZ010000066.1 GCA_017547705.1 Oscillospiraceae bacterium | reverse complement strand
TTATCTTGGTGGTGCTTGCCATCGGAAGAGGTTTATCTTTATTGATTTCGAAAAAGATTCTTTTGCTGTTTTTATCGATGAGCACAGCACCCTTTGGTGCCGCAAAGATCTCCGTGCTCAAAATAATCGCCATGAGCACGGCAAAAAACAGCGCTATTATTTTCTTCAAAAGGCATCACCCCGCAAAAATCTATGCGGGGATTTTTTGTTTTATTACTGCTGTTCCTCCATCGGAGCTTCCTCTGCTTTTTCGATAACAGCGGTTTCAACAGTTATGTTATCTTCTGCTTTTTTCTTGCTGAAAAGTCCGGAAATGGTATCAATAGCATCCGGAACCATATTTGCAACGCGCTCTGCAACGTTGTTTTTATCGGCAATCTGAATCATGCGGACACTTTCGCCTTTAAGAATAAGGAAAGCAACGGGCTGGATAGTAACGCCGCCGCCGGTTCCGCCGCCAAACATTTCTTTAGTGCTTGCGGAAGGAAAATCCGAACCGCCGCAGCCGAATCCAACGCTTACTTTAGAAACAGGGATAATGGTAGTTCCGTCCGGAGTTACAATGGGTGCTCCGATAATGGAGTTTGAATCCACCATTCCTTTAACTTTTTCAAGGGAGATATTTATCATACCTTCAAGATTTTTTTCGCTCATTTTTTAAGCACTCTCCTTTTGCGCTATGTTCTTTTGCGGTTTTGCGGTTTTTCTTTTCGGTTTGTTTTTATTGCTTTCAAACATATCTTTTAAAAACACAAAAGCCATTCTAAGTCCGCCGATTATAACTATCAGCGGATTGAATTCAAGGTCAAATCCGCCGTATATTTCATCCTCTGTTGCGATGAAATCCGGATATACCTTAAATTTTGTTTTTTCTATCTTTGTAAGGTTTCTGAAGAAGCCAAGGGCGGATGAAATATATCCGCAGATTCTTCCGTATTTTATGCCGCAGGCAGCGGCATCTTCTGCGCTTATTTTCCAGAAAAGTTCGATTCTGTGGAATCTTATGTTCCGAAGAATCATTCTTGCTCCGGGACCGTATTTTTTGACATAATCGATTATCATATCGATTATCTCTTCAAGGGTCATTTTTCGTTTTTCTTTTTTCGGTTTTTCCGTGGCTTTTTTTGCCGCAGTTTTTTTCTCTTTTTGTTCCTCTTCCTTTTTCTCTTTTTCCTTCATTGGAATTACCCTTGTTTTAAAGAAAAAAAGGAATCTTACATCAAGAGAAAATTCGTTTTTATAATACCCTTCGGCATGAACGGGAATCATAAGAACGCCGAGGATAAAAAGAATTATTCCGAAAAATATTATCCAACCCGTCATGCCGTCACCTCCCTTTCAGGATTTGTTCAAATCAGGGTTCGTTATCAAAAAGGGACTGCTGATCCTCAATTTCCATTGTCGGAAGTTTTTCCTCTGTTTCTGCCTCATCGGCAATGGGAGGCATATCCTCAAGAGATTCGAGTCCGAAGGAACGGAGGAAAAGAGGAGTTGTTTTATATGCAATGGGCTTTCCGGGAAGATCGAGTCTTCCTGCTTCTTCAATAAGTCCTTTTTCAACAAGGGTTGAAATAACGCCGGAGGAATCAACTCCGCGAACCTGCTCCGCAAAGGCTCTTGTAACCGGCTGATTATATGCGATTATTGCAAGAACCTCCAGAGCCGCCTGGGAAAGAGGAGCATTGCGCTTTATCTCAAAAGCACCTCTTATGTAGGATTCATATTCCGGCTTGGTACAAAGCTGCCACTGGCTTTCAAGACGGCGTACTTCGATAGAGCCTTCCATCTTTTCATATTTTGTTTTAAGACTTTCAAGAACCGCTACTGCGGCATCTTCATCAACTTCCATTGCCTCCGCAATAGTTTTTTGGTCAACGGGTTCGCCGCCGGCAAAAAGAATCGCTTCAGCAATTTTTTCATACTGTTCCAGCTGCAGTTTCGTCACCCTCTTTCTGTTTTTTTCTTCTTGGATTACTGCTCATTTCAACAGTTTTATTATCGTCGCTTACGTTGATTCTTCCGTTTTTAACAAGTTCAAGAACGGCAAGGAACATCGCAACACTTTCGCTTCTTCCATAGCCTTCAAAAAGTTCGTTCCATTTAAGCTTTGTGCGCTTATAAAGGCGCTTTAAAAGGATTATCGCTCTGGAAGGTACAGAGATAAGCTTTTTATGAACAACGCCGCTAAAAGCCTCTACAGGCGGCGGAAGCTTACGCTGTTTTCTTCCAAGAGCAGAAAGATACGCCTTAAGAATATCCTCGGAAGGATGGATTCTTGTATAGGTGTTGTCTGCCTCAATAGGCATGGGATTTCTTGAAAAAATGCTGTTTCCGCAAAATCTTCCGCGAAGATATTCCGCAACATTTTTGCACGCCTGATATTCGATAAGTTCTCCCTGAAGTTCCTGGCGGAGCTTTTCTCCCTCATCGTCATAACGCGGAAGAAGCATTGCGGTTTTAATATAAACAAGCCTTGCAGCCATTTCAAGAAAATCCGCAGCCTCGTCCATATCCTCGATGTTTTCTATATCGCGAATGGATTCGGTATATTGCTCAAGAAGTTCCGAAATATTTATATCGCAAATATTAAGTTTGTGTTTCTGAATCAAAAAAAGCAGAAGGTCAAGCGGTCCCTCAAACGCTTCCAGCTTATACTGAAGTTTTTCGCTCAAAATACTATCTCCAAATACTAAAAATCAAAATAAAAAGAATTTTGTGATCCAATCAATCGGTCTTGTTATAAAATCAAGAATACCCGTAACCGCGCTGTTTACAAAGCTGATAGGCGCATCAAGAATTCCGAACCAAAGGGCAACAAGAAGTCCGATGAAAATATAGTTTTCATACTGCATTATCTTAAAATAAAGACGCTGGGGTAAAAAATAGGAAGCAACCCTCGAACCGTCAAGCGGCGGAATCGGAATAAGGTTAAAAACAGCAAGGGCGATATTTATGCTTATCATATAAAGCAAAAATGTCTGGACGGTGGAAAAAAATGCGCCGGATACTCCCATATAAAACGGAATATAGCTGAATTTATAAAGTGCCATAGAAACAAGCGCAAGACCAAGGTTAGAAAGAGGTCCGGCAAGAGAAGAAAGCATCATTCCCTTTTTCGGGTTTTCAAAATTAAGCGGATTTATCGGAACCGGTCTTGCCCAGCCGAAACCGAAGAAAATAATCGCAAGAGTTCCGATAGGGTCAAAATGCGCAAGAGGATTAAGCGTAAGCCTTCCCTGTCTTTTTGCGGTATAGTCTCCCATTCTGTATGCTGCATATCCATGGGCAAATTCGTGTATCGGAAGCGCAATAAGCGCAACAATAAGTCTGATTATCAAAGGAAACAGTGTGGACTGGATACCTCCGGAAAAAATTGAAGACATATTTTTCTCCTTTTTAAAGATATACATAGTTACTTATAATATATTATATAGTAAAATCCCCTTTTTTACAAGGGAGAAGCTGTCGCTTTTTATTAAAGGAACGTAAATTTTTTAAGAATTATCAATAAAACAGCACAAAAATATAAAAAACTTAAAATAATTTGGAAAAAATGCTGATAAATACTTGCTTTTTTCGTGAATGTTTGATATAATACGAACGTTGACTTTCTGAAAGAACAAAGGAGGTGCCACTATGGCCAAATGTGATTTCTGCGGAAAAGGTGTTAGCTTTGGTATCAAAGTATCCCACTCCCACAGACGTTCCAACAGAACCTGGAAAGCTAACGTTCGTCGCGTAAAAGCTCTTGTTGATGGCAAACCTTGCCACGTATATGCATGCACTCGTTGCCTGCGTTCCGGTAAAGTTACCCGCGCTATCTGATTTTCGAGTCTAAAGTAGCTTCTTTTCCCCGGGGGAGGCTCTTCCGGGGTATTTTCAGTGTTCGAACACCATATTTTAACATGTTAACAAAAAAAGAGCAGTCGGAAACGACTGCTCTTTTTTTATCTTTTTAGCCTCTCTTGTTAAAGTGAGGTGGCATTTTCGCAAGAAAATGACGGAGTGATTCTTTACAAACTGCTTCCAAATCCATCGTCTTTTATTTTAGCAGAATATCTTTCATTTTCAGTCACTTCTATCTCGTTGCAAAATACAGTAAATTTACTATTATCAATCAATTTTATCACAATAGCCTGAACCTTTTTCAAACCTTCCGCCATGTATCCATAACAACCGTAAGCTCCATATAATTTTCTGCCGAGTTCACTTTCTTTATCAATCACAGCCATCCATTCGGCATCTTCAACCGTTAAATCCTCCCAAAGGGAAAGATTATCCAATCCGCATACTTCTTTACAAACTACATTAAAACATTTTTTGCTCCACATATCGAAAATTATCAGTTTTAAGCAGCTATCCGAATATTTTATTTCTATTATTGTGCTATCCGGCCAAAATACGCTATTAAAATTCATGGTTCTCACCCCATTCTTATTTTTATTATATCAGACCAATAATTTTTTTCAATCCAAAACAATCTTTCATTAATAGAAAAACTAAAAAACGACGAACCTTTTCGGTTCGTCGTTTTTGATTATTCATCTTCTTCCTCTTCGGTTTCCGGTTCTTCGTCATCCGGGTCTTCGCCGTTAACGATTGAATGAACCCTTTTTACACCAAAAAAGAATATAAGCCCCGGAAAGATTCCATACATCAAAAATGTAGGCCAAAGCTCTCCCCTGCTTTCCGCCGGAACAGAAAAATACATTCCAACTCCAAGCCAGATGAAGAAAACAAACACAACAAGGGTCAAAACCGCTGTTGCAATTATTCTTCTTGTATTTTTAGAAAGCTCGATTTTTTTTAACTTCGGGAATTTTTCTTTAATCATTTTTTCTTGCTCCCAAAAGTATGCTCTGTTCCGTTTCTAAGCCTTGCGATGTTTTCTCTGTGTGCATAGAAAACAAGTCCTGCCATAATCTCCGCAAGAATGGTATATGGTATAACTTCCGTTACCATATCCCTTCCTCCAAGCCAAAGCACAACAAAGTTGAGTACAGGATAGAGAGATGCACCGCAAAGGCAAACTGCGGAAACAATTTTAATGATAAAGACCATCGGAATAATTCCAACTGCGATGGTAACAAAAGTTACCCAGTTAAGCACAAACATTGCACCAAGAGCGGTGGAAATTCCTTTTCCGCCTTTAAATTTGAAATAAATCGGATAGATATGACCAAGTACAACAAAAAGCGCCGCAACATAGGCGATATCAAAATGAATATTCTGAATCTCACCAATATATCTTGCAATAAAAACAACAAGAGCGCCTTTTGTAAAATCTCCGATAAAAGTCCAGGTTGCTGCCCTTCTTCCAAAAGTTCGGAGCATATTGGTCATTCCGGCGTTTCCGCTTCCAAAATCGCGGATGTCTTTCATTTTATGAAATTTTGAAATAATGATAGCCATATTGAGGCTTCCTATAAGATAGGAAATCGCCGCAATAATGGCGCAAGCCAAAAGAATAGTCTTAAGCTCGTTCAAAATAGTGTCCTCCAAAGGAAAAAAGAATCAGCCTTTATCGTTACCGCGTTCGCGGACAACCATTTTAATCGGAGTTCCGGTAAGACCGAAAGTTTCTCTGATCTGATTTTCAAGATAACGCTGATAAGAGAAGTGGAAAAGGTCGGAACGATTGCAGAAAGTTACAAAGGTAGGTGGATTGGTAGATGCCTGGGTCATGTAATAAATCTTAAGGCGTTTACCTTTATCAGACGGAGGCTGTACCTTTGCGGTTGCGTATGCAAGCATATCGTTGAGCATACCGGTGGAAATTCTTCTGCTGTTCTGCTGATGGGTGGAAACGATAAGCTCGAAGAGCTTGTTGATACGCTGACCGGTTTTTGCAGAAATGAATACAAACGGAGCATAGGACATAAAGCTGAAGTCCGTCTGGAGCTTTCTGGTAAACTCGTTCATGGTGTTGGTATCTTTATCGATAGCATCCCATTTATTGATAGCGATAACGCAGGCTTTTCCCTGTTCGTGCGCATAACCTGCAACCTTGCTGTCCTGTTCGGTAAAGCCTTCGGTTGCGTCGATCATAATAACACAAACGTCGCTGCGGTCAACTGCCATATAAGAGCGAAGAACGCTGTATTTTTCAACGTTATCGTCAACTCTGCTTTTGCGGCGGATACCTGCGGTATCAATAAGAACAAATTTTCCGAATTCGTTTTCAACTTCGGTATCGGTTGCGTCACGGGTGGTACCTGCCATGTCTGCAACGATAACTCTTTCTTCTCCGGCAACTTTATTAACAAGGCTGCTCTTTCCTACGTTCGGTTTTCCGATAATGGCTACTTTTATTGTATCATCATCGTATTCGTCTTCTTTGTCGAAATCGATGTATTTAAAACATTCGTCAAGAAGGTCGCCGGTTCCGTTACCGTGTACGGAAGAAACCGGGAACGGATCGCCAAGTCCGAGGTTATAGAATTCATAGAATTCAGGCGGCGGAGCACCGATTCTGTCGCATTTGTTTACGCAGAGAACAACGGGTTTTCCGCTCTTGAGAAGCATGGAAGCAATATCCGCATCGTTTGCGGTTACGCCGGAAGCAAGATCGGTTACAAGAATAATAACGTCTGCGCTTTCGATTGCAATATTTGCCTGTGCTCTCATTTTAGAAAGAATGTTATCGTCGGTTTTAGGCTCGATACCGCCGGTATCGACAAGCATTACGGAATGGTTGAGCCATTCGCATTCGCAATAGATTCTGTCCCTGGTAACGCCGGGGGTATCTTCAACGATTGCAAGGCGTTTTCCGGTAAGCTTATTGAAAAGAGTGGATTTGCCCACGTTGGGGCGTCCCACGATTGCAATAATCGGTTTTGCCATTTTATATATCCTCCAAACGGAATTTATCCGTAAATTACGTCACATTCGTCTTCTGCTTCTTCGCCAAGCATGGCGCAAAGCAGTTTGTATCCGTCATTGGGCACCATGAATACCGGAACACCAAGTTCCTGTTCAACCCATTCCGGGGTGGTGTCATCAATGAATTTATCGTGCTCATATCGAAGAGTGCTTTCACAGATGAGCACAGCATCACCGTTTTCTCTGCCTTTAAGCTGCTTTGCAATATCGCCGCCGGTAAGCAGCCCTGTTACGGTTATTTTTTCTCCGAAGAATTCGTTCTCCATCGGAAGAACGTCGATTTTAAGGCCCTTGTAGCGGCTCTCTGCCGCATCGGAAAGCTCCCTTATGGTTGCAAAAGCCGCTTTACCCGTCGGAATGGTAACATGGCGGTTATATTCGCATTCCGGGAAGAATTCAAGTGCCTCATAAAAATCATGTTTAAGCAGCGCACAGAGTCCGACTCCGTCCTCAAGCTGTGTAAATTCTCCGTAATATTCATATTCCGGGAACGGAAGTTCCGCTTTGATGAAAAATTCATCAGCGGCATAGAAAACCGGTTCGCCGTATTTTTCCATACATTCCGCGCGGAATTCATCAACAATTTTAATTACTTCAAGAGAGCCTTCTTTATCAAAAGGAACAAGCTTCGGAAGCTTATCTCTGCATTTTGTAAGACCAACAGGAACGCATACTGCACTTTCAACTGCCGGGCCAAGCTTTTCGACCTCTCTGAAGCTGTATCTAAGCTCTTCCCCATCGTTTATTCCCGGGCAGAGAACAAACTGAAGATGGAGAGTTATTCCCGCTTCTGCCATTTTTTTGAGGTAATCAAGAGAATCCGCCGCATGGGGATTTTTCATCATCTCCACTCTGAGCTTCGGGTTCATGGTATGGACAGAAACGTTTATGGGAGAAAGGCGCATCTTTATAATTCTATCGATGTCCTTTTCCTCAAGGTTTGTAAGAGTAACATAATTTCCGAAAAGGAAACCAAGACGGGAATCGTCATCTTTAAAATAAAGAGTTTCTCTCATATTGGGAGGCATCTGGTCAATAAAGCAGAAAATGCATTTATTTTTACAGCAATGCTCTTTATCCATAAGATAGGTTTCAAAATCAAGGCCAAGATCCTCATATTCCGGCTTATTTACAGAAACGACTCTTTTTTCGCCGTCTTTTTCAAGCTCAACTTCAAGCTTTCTGTCGGTCATATAAAAACGGTAATCCAAAACGTCTTTTATCTCGTTCCCATTGATAGAAACAAGTTTTTCGCCGGGAAGAATCCCCGCTTTTTCTGCAGGACTGTTTTTTTCAACAGATGAAATTACAACAGACAATCTCCAGCCTCCTTTCGGAATAAAAACTTTACATTATATTATAACAAATATAATTGAGTTTTTCCATAGTTTAAATGTAAATTATTCTTTATAAATAAAGTGCTTAACGCCTTTTTCTTCGCTTTTAAGAAGTTCTTTTGCGTTTTCCGGATATATTTCAAGTTCTCCTGTTTTTTCGATTGGCACCCAATGGAACTCAAGTTCAAAATTTCTTCCCTCGATATGTTCCTTTGCCATAAACATTCCGTCTTTCGGAGTGTTTTCATCGGTTATCTCGATATCATAATAAAGGCATATCTGATGGCAGGGGCTTTCTCCCCAAGGGAAGAAAACTTCCGCAACCCATCGAAGATCGCCAACAGAAATATCCGCGCCGATTTCTTCCTTAAATTCACGGATAAGGGTTTCTTCATTTGTTTCTCCAAGTTCGACATGACCGCCGGGAAAAGCATAAGCATCATCGGCAGTTGTTTTTTGAAGAAGCACTTTTCCGTTTTTAACAGCAATTCCGGCAACGCGGTATGAAAATACCCAGCCATCTTTTCTAAAAAGGATATCGGACATGGAATCACCCCTTTTTAATATCTCATCCGGCTTTTGTGTTCTGCAATTTCATTGCCATACGGCAACGGTCCCTTCTCCCTTTAACAAGGGAGGCAAATTTGCAACAAAAAAGAGAGAGTCTTCCGACTCTCTCCTGTTTTGCAAAGATTATGCTTCTTCGACTTTGACGACTTCTCTACCTTTGTAGTATCCGCAATTCTGGCATACTACGTGGGGAGTTTTGAGTTCGCCGCACTGGGGGCATTTGCAGAATGCCGGGGCAGAGAGCTTCCAAACACTGGAACGTCTTGTATTTTTTCTTGCTTTAGAAACCTTTCTCTTCGGTACCGCCATGATGAGCACCTCCTTAACAGAATTAGTTCTTAGCTGTCGAGCAGCATTTTTAATTTTTCAAGGCGGGGGTCGATCTGCTTTTGATTACAATCGCAGGTCTTTTCGTTTAAATCCGATCCGCACACGGGACAGAGCCCTTTGCAGTCTTCGCGGCAAAGAAGCTGGAACGGAACTTCAAGAGTAATATCAGTCATGATAAGCTCGTCCATATCGATCATACCCGTCGGTACAAGGATATAGTCGTCATTTTCATCACCGGATTCAAGCTCTCTTGCGAGCCAATGCTCAAATTCGTATTCCTCTTCTTTGGATGTTTCCTTACCGCATCTGTCACAGTTATATTCAAGCACAGCGGTAGCCCTGTACTTCAATGTAACCAAGCCGGAGCGGTTTTTGAAAACGCCGCTTATCCGCACAGGGGAACGGAATATCTTCTGTCCCCAAATATCCGTTTCCGAGAGGTTTACCTCTATAGAAAGCGGAATCTCTGTGCCTGGCGCATCGAACAATTCTTTAATATCAATAATCATAGTAATCCCTCGCAACGCCACGGAATTTATTATATATTGATAATATGCTTTTGTCAAGCGGTTTTACCCGTTTTTTGGCAATTTTTCGCATAAAATCATAACATTAGAATTTTATCACAGCTTTACGAAAAATGCAAATGTTTTTGCAAAATTTTTTATTATTTTTTATCAAAATATATTCCGCTTGCCGCCATGGATACAAAATCGTCCCCTGCGATGATAATATGGTCCATAAGTTCTATGCCAATGGGCTTTAAAAGGGAATAAACTTCCTCTGTCATATACACATCCTCCGGCGAAGGAATGGCAAATCCAAGAGGGTGATTATGCGCAAGAACAACTCTTGTTGCCTTGGAGCGTATTGCCTCTTCCATAACCTTGCGTTTGGAAACTTTTGCGCTGCTGCTTTCTCCCTCTGCAATAATCCCGCAGGAAATAGCTTTATTTTTATTATCAAGCCCAATCATCATAACCGTTTCAACAGTTCTTCCGACAAATTTTGGAAGAATATAGGTTCCGATATCCAAAATTCCGCCAACCGCATTAAGTGCATCTGCTTTTTCTTCAAGATATCGCCTTGATATCTGCGGAATCATCGAAAGAAGAACAGCCGTATTTTCTGTAACGCCCTCAACCTGCATAAGTTCCTCCGGCTTTGCATCAAAAACAGCAGAAAGGCTTCCGAAATAATTTATAAGATTATGCGCAAGCGGATTTGTATCCTTTCTTGGAACGCTGTAAAAAAGCAAAAGTTCCAAAACGTTATGCGGTTCAAAATCATCAAGACCGGTTTTTATAAAACGGTGTTTAAGCCGAACTCTGTGTCCGTCGTGTTCAGAAGGCAAAACCCTCACTCCTTTTTTCTCTTGATAATTCCGACAGAAAATATTATACTTTAGTTAGACTATTTTCATGAGGTATAAAAATGAAAGAATTTACAATTTCAAAAAACGATGCAGGACAGAGAATGGATAAATTCATAACAAAAGCCATTCCAAAGCTTCCCTCTTCCCTGCTGTATAAATACATACGTCTTAAACGCATAAAGCTCAACGGAAAACGCTGTGAAATTTCGACCCGTCTTTCTCTCGGGGATATCGTTCAGTGCTATGTTTCCGACGAATTTTTCGAAGCTGAAGAAAAGCGTCCGGAATTCATGCTCGCCCCTTCAACGGTTGACGTTGTCTATGAGGATGAAAACATTCTCCTTATCAACAAGCCTGCGGGACTTCTCGTACATGAAGGCGATCAGTGGTGTGCAGATACCCTTATAGCAAGGATTCAGCATTATCTTTATAAAAAAGGCGAATATGACCCGAAGAACGAAAATTCCTTCGTTCCTGCCCTTTGTAACCGCATTGACCGCAACACCTGCGGAATCGTTATTGCGGCGAAAAACGCCGCAACTCTCCGTGTTCTCAATGATAAAATCAAGGACAGGGAGCTTGAGAAAAAATATCTTTGCGTCGTTAAAGGAACTCCCAAAAAAGCAACCGGACTTCTTGAGCATTTCCTCATAAAGAACGAGAAAACAAACACCGTAGAGGCATATAAAGAGCCGAAACCCGGCGCAAAAACCGCAAAAACAAAATACCGCGTTCTCTCTTCCGTTGACGGCATGAGCCTTTGTGAAGCGGAGCTTCTTACCGGAAGAACCCACCAGATTCGTGCACAGTTTTCCGCAATCGGACATCCTCTCATCGGCGATACCAAATACGGCAAGGCCAAGGACGGCAGAGGTTTTAACTGGCAGGCACTCTGCTCCTATAAGCTTACCTTCCGCTTTGAGGAAGACGCGGAGCACCTTGCGTATCTTGACGGAAAAACCTTTGCGGTAAAGGAAGCATGGTTCATCGATAAGCTCGGATTCAAGTTTCCAAAGGAGCTTTTATAAAAATATAATACAATATTTTACTGATAAAAACAAGGCTATAAAAGATAAAAGCCCTCTCCAAACTCGGTTTGGAGAGGGTTTTTCATTTAATATTCAAACTATAACGCAACGTGTCGATTATGTATGGCCAAATAAAATCATCTGCACTACCATGTTTTGACCAGATTGTTTTTTCCCATTCATCAACAAACCATTCTTCATTTTCATTAATAAAAGTAAAAACTTCTCCACTCAGAAAATCATGAGATATGTAGTAAACTCTCGCGGAAGAATCGGAATATTCGAGCACTTTCAGATATTCTGTTTTTCCAATTGTGTTGCTTATTTTTTCTTGATTAACAAACTCATCGCCGTAAAATGAAGTTAATATTTCACATTTTAAAATTGAAACACCCCATACTATCAAAGGCAAAACAATCACAATGAAAATAATAAAAATAATATTCTTTTTTTTGCTCATTTATTATTCCCCCAAAACATTATCTACCACAATAGTACCGTATCTGTAAATTTTTGTTACATAATTAAAAATTCATATAACCCCTCCGTCAAAACCAAAAGGTTTTGACACCTCCCCTTTCAAGGCAGGCTATTTCAAAACTTCGTCCAGGGCTTTGAGCACCACTTCGTTTTCGTCTTTTTCTCCGGCAAAAACGCAGAAATATCCGTCCCTGCAATATACGGAAATTCCCATTTCAAAAAGCTTTTTCGCTCTTTCTTCTGCGTCTTTCACCTTAAAGAAAACGCAGTTTGCCCTGGAGCGATAAAGTCTCTCCAGCGCATCATATTTAATGGCGAGTTTCTTGATTCTGATATAAAGACTGTCGCGGCTGTCGATAAGCTTTCTCTGGGCTGTTTTGATTGCGGAATCG
>JAFYOZ010000065.1 GCA_017547705.1 Oscillospiraceae bacterium | reverse complement strand
CTTTTTACCTATCCTGTTCTTATGGCAGGCGATATCCTTCTTTATCAGGCAGACGTTGTTCCGGTTGGCGTTGACCAGAAACAGCACCTTGAACTTGCAAGAGATGTTGCGGAACGTTTTAATAACCTTTATGGAAAAACCTTTACCGTTCCGGAGCCTTATATTGCATCTTCTCAGGGCGGCGGAAAAATCATGAGCCTTTCTGACCCCACCAAAAAAATGAGCAAATCCGACGAGAACCCCAAGGGCTGTGTTTATATTCTTGATGACCCCAACGTTATCATCAAAAAATTCAAATCCGCAGTTACCGACTCCGATATGGAAGTTGCATACCGTGAAGGAAAAGACGGCATCAACAACCTTATGACCATCTATTCCGCAGTAACCGGTTTCTCCATGGATTCCATCGAGAGAGATTTTGCCGGTCTTGGCTACGGCGACTTTAAAAAAGCCGTTGGTGAGGCTGTTGCAGAGCACCTTGCTCCCGTTCGCGAAAATTATGCAAAATATCTTTCCGAAAAAGCATATCTTGAAGAATGCTATCGCAAAGGTGCTGAACAGGCAGAACGCATTGCTCAGCGTACCATTGACAAAATGTATAAAAAAGTTGGCTTTGTTGCCAGATAAGGTGGTTTAATGAGAATTTTAGCTCTCGGTGACGTTGTCGGAAGTATCGGCGTTGAAGCATTGCGCCGTCATCTTCCCTCCCTTAAAAAAAGATATTCTCCGGATATGATAATCGTCAACGGCGAAAACGCCGGAGATAACAGCGGCATCACAGCAAAAAGCTGTGATGCTCTCTTTGCCATGGGCGCAGACGTTATCACCGGCGGAAACCATTCTCTTCAGAACCGGGATATGTTTGATATTTATGACAGAGAATACGGTGCATTGCGCCCCGCAAATCTTCATCCGAATGCTCCCGGAAGCGGCGTTTATGTTTTTGAAAAAGGAAAATACCGCTGTGCGGTTATAAGCCTTATCGGAAACGTTTTTCTTGATTTTGCTTATGAAAATCCTTTTACTGCCGCCGATAAAATCATAAAAGAACTTGGAATCAAGCATATTGTTATTGATATCCATGCGGAAGCCACCAGCGAAAAAATCGCTCTTGGAAGATATGTTGACGGAAAGGCTTCCCTTGTATTCGGAACCCACACCCATGTTCCCACTGCGGACGAATGTATTCTTCCCGGCGGAACAGCATATATCACCGATATCGGTATGTGCGGACCCATTGATTCCGTTCTTGGTGTTGTAACAAAATGTTCCACCGATTTTATGATAACCCATCTTAGAGGCAGGGGCATGGAAATTGCAAAAGGCCCCTGCAAAATCCAGGGTATTTTTACCGAAACAGATGATTCCACAGGAAAGGCGCTCTCTATCGAGCGATTTGAAATAGACGACCCTATAAAATGAGATTTATTAAGCTATTATCCATTTTCCTCGCTCTGGTCATGCTTTTTTGCGGATGTAAAACAGAAACGGTAACACCTCCGATCACCGATGTTTCTGTTCCGGAAGTTAATTCCGAACCTGAAATCATCGAAGAGGAAGAACCTTTTACTCTTCGAATCCCATATGACTATAACGAGGGAGTTTCTCCATATACAACTCTTTCAAAATCAAACCGTTTTGTCTGCGAGCTTATATACCGCTCCATGGTAAATCTTAATTCCGATTACAGCTATGAGCTGGATCTGCTTTCTGAAATTTATACCGAGGACAATATTGTTTGGTATCTTTATATAAACGAGGGACTTACCTTCCCCGATGATACGGAATTTACTGCTTATGACCTTAGATATTCCCTTCAGCAGGCCATGAAAGAGGGCAGCTATTATTCAAAAAGTCTTAATGCGGTTAAAAATATCAACGTTGTTAACGCAACCTGCCTTAAAGTAACCCTTTACTATGCGGACAGATATTTTCCGAATCTTTTAACTTTTCCGGTAATATCTTTTGAAACCGTTGATAATCCCCGCTATTTTCCGGACAGATACGTTTTTGATGACGACGGAAAAAGCCTCGTATGCAACATTCCGACTGCTTCGCCGGAAATCGAGCTTGTTTCTGCAACGGATATGGACCTTCTTACCTATGAGATGAGAACCGGAAGATACGACTGTATCTATATTTCCGATCCTGCTTCTCTTCATGCTTCCGGCGGCGGAACAACAGGTATGCAGTCCAACAGAATGGTGTATCTCGGAATGAACAGCTATTATGCTTTTACATACTATTCCGACTTCAGAAGAGCTGTTTCTGCGGCAATCGACTATAAAAGAATCGCAGAAGATGTTTACGGACATTTTGCTTCTGAACCGAAAAAAATCTATAATCCGGATTTTTACGAGATGCAGTACATCTCTAAAAACAGCCTTGACCTTATGTCTGCAAACCTTATTCTTGACGATATGGGTTTTAATAACAGAGACAGCGAAGGCTTTAGAACAAACAAAAAAGGAAAACGCATTTCTCTTAAGCTTATTGTCTGTAACGAAAGCACCGTAAAAGTTGAACTTGCAAACGCAGTTGCAGAAATGCTTGAAGCGGCGGGAATCGAGGTAAACGTTTCTTCCCTTTCATACGGTTCGTTTATGACGGCACTTGAAAACGGAAACTATGACCTTTATATTGCTGAAATGCGTCTTGGATATGATATGGATATGAGCCCGATTCTTACTCCGTATGAATATCAGCTTTCCGGTCTTGAATATATAAACTATGGCGTTCCGAACAGCGAAAAGCTTTATTTCAGCTGGCTTAATTTTATGTCCGGCGCAGCAACCCCTTCCGAATTTGCTTCTGTGTTTGAGGAAGTAATGCCTTTTGTTCCTCTTTGCTATACAAAAGGCTGTGCTGTTTTTAACCGAGACCTTCCTTTTACCCTCTCCGGAACGGATTTTGATATGTTTTACAACATTTTGGAATGGAATAATTAAGATTTTCTTAAATTTTTTGCATTTTTTCGTAAAATTTTCTTTTACTTATGCTGTATTTTGTGCTATAATTATACTGGTATATGCTGTAAACAGCTTATGTCTTTATATATGTAAATAGTTTTTTACAAGACAAACCATAAATCATTGAAACATAAAGGATTTTTTAAGAGGAGTTGAGACTTTTGATAAACGGAAAGCAGCTTCGCGATGCTTTTATTTCCGGAGCAAACAACCTTTGCAACAGAAAAGCAGAGGTTGACGCACTTAACGTATTCCCTGTTCCTGATGGTGATACCGGTACTAATATGTCCATGACCATCGGTAACGGTGCAAAAGAACTTGAAAAACTCGGTGATGATGTCACCGTTGAAGAAGTTGCAAAAGTTGCCGCAGGCGGATTCCTCCGCGGTGCAAGAGGTAACTCCGGCGTTATTCTCTCCCTTCTTTTCCGCGGATTCTCCAAAGGAATGAAAGGAAAAGAAACCGCCACCGGCGCAGATATTGCTGCCGCATTCAAACTCGGTGTTGATGCAGCATATAAAGCTGTTATGAAACCCACCGAAGGCACCATTCTTACTGTTGCACGCTGTGCAGCAGAAAAAGCAGCGGAAATCGTAAAATATGACGATTCCACCATCGCTGTTACTTACGGTATGTATATCCAGAGCCGCAGAACCCTTGCACAGACCCCCGAAATGCTTCCCATTCTTAAAAAGAGCGGCGTTGTTGATGCAGGCGGCCAGGGTCTTGTTTATATCTTCGAAGGTATCTGGAGCGTTATTTCTGAGGGCAGAATGATCATGCCCAAAGCAGCAGAAGAACCTGTTAAAGCAGCTTCTTATGCATACTGTGTTGAAGCAATCGTTAAACGCGGCGAAAACGCAACCGAAAACTTTGAAAAAGCAATTTCCGCTTACGGCGAAATGGTTGATTATACCGAAGGAACCATTGGCGCAAAATTCCATATTCATACCAACGAACCCGGAAAAGTTCTTACCGAAGCTCTTGCATACGGTTCTCTCTATGCAACCAAGGTTGAAAACATGAGCCTTTCCCATACCGAGATGAAAACCGAATTTGATGCAAAAGCAGAAGCAAAAGAAGAAAAATTTACCTATGCTCCTGTTGATCCTTCCATCGAATACGGATTTGTTTCTGTATGCGCAGGCAAAGGACTCAGCGATGTTTTTGCTGACCTTGGATGCGACAACATTGTTTCCGGCGGACAGACCATGAACCCCTCTACCGAGGATATTCTTGCAGCAGTTCAGGCAACTCCTGCAAAAACCGTTTTTGTTCTTCCTAACAACAAAAACATCATCATGGCAGCAGCACAGGCAGCAGAAATCGCAGACAGAAAAGTTGTTGTAATCCCCAGCAGAACTGTTCCCCAGGGTATTTCCGCAATGCTTTCTTATGATCCCGATGCATCTGTTGAAGATAACACCAATGCTATGAACGAAGCACTTTCCTCTGTTTGCACCGGACAGGTTACTTTCGCTGCAAGAGATTCCGACTTTGACGGTCACAAAATCAAAGAGGGCGAACTTCTTGCAATGAAAGAGGGCAAAATGGTTTATACCGGTGTTGATATGGAACTTATCTGCACCCGCCTTGCAAAAGCTCTTGTTACCAAAGAAACCTCTATGGTAACCGTTTATTACGGCGAGGATGTTTCTGAAGAACAGGCAGAGGAAATCCGTTCCGCAATCGAAAGCAAACTTCCCTCTTCCATCGAAGTTGGCGCAATCTATGGCGGACAGCCCGTTTATTATTACATCATCAGCGCAGAATAATCTGCAGATATAAAAAATCCCGTTCCAAAAGGAACGGGATTTTTTGTTTTCCGGATAATTTGACGAATGAGGTATGATAATGCTACCCCATTCTTTGCTGACGCAAAATCGGCGCACTTCATTACGAAGTGCGCCGCTTTTTATGTTATTTATTTAGTTTCCGAACTGGTAGCACTCTTCCACCATGGGGATAGAGTTTGCTGCGCCGACTCTGGATACGGTTATGGAGGCGGCTTTTACTGCCATCATAAGGGCATCTTTCGGTTTTGCACCCCTGAGAACCGTTGCAAGATAAAAACCTATGAGCGCATCGCCTGCTGCGGTTTTATCTTTTACCGGGGTATCGAAAATTTTCTGATAATATGTATCCTCTTTTGTAATAAGCATAGAGCCTTTTACTCCAAGGGTAAGAAGGGTTTCTGCATTGGGGAAAGTTCTCTTTATTGCAGGAATAAGTGCTTCAAGATCCATGGGGCTTGCACCTGTGAATTCAGAAGCCTCGAAGCGGTTTACAAAGACGTAGGAGAGCTTTTCAAGCGGAAGGTTACGAAGATTCTTGGTGAACGGAGCAGGGTTAAGAGCGACTCTTGCGCCTGCTGCAAGGGCTTTTTCCACTATCTCCTCAATTCCGTTTATCTCGTTTTGAAGAAGAAGAATATCGCCTTTTCGAAGCTGTGCAACGGTGTATTCGATCTGGTCGTCGGTTATGGAAAGGTTTGCTCCGCCGCAAACGATGATGCTTTTATTTCCCTCCGGAGTTACCTGGATAAATGCGTTGCCGGTAGGCATCTCTTTTTTTCTTATAAGGGATGTATTAACCCCGTTTTTTTCAAGAATATTAAGAAGATATCCGCCATCGCCCATTCCGACACAGCCTGCATGATAAACATCTGCTCCGGCTCTTGCTATGGCGATGGATTGGTTAAGACCTTTTCCGCCGGGATAATAATTGGCTTTTTTTGCACGGAGAGTTTCTTCCGGGCGAACAATATGATCCACCGGATAAACATGGTCTATATTAAGGGAACCAAAGTTGATAATCTTCATATACACACACCCTTCCACATACATTATAGCCAAAAATTTTTCTTTTGGAATAGCTTTTTTGAAAATATTTTATAAAATTCCGCTTAAGTTTAATATAGATAAAAAAACAGCACCAACCTTGCGGTTGATGCTGTTTCACGTTGGTTGCCCGACGAGGATTCGAACCCCGACAAACAGAGTCAGAGTCTGCCGTGCTACCGTTACACAATCGGGCAATATCTAACGTGCTTTACTATTATAATAACTTTTTTACGATTTGTCAATATGATTTTTAAATTTTTTTAAAAAATTTTATTTTCTATCGACAAATTTTTCTTTTAGCATTATAATTCATCTTGTAGTTATACTGTAATCTTAATAAACGGAGGTTATCATTATGTCCGCAATTCATTTTTCTCCGGAAGAATTTAATACCGCCATTGCAAACGGCCCGGTTATCGCCGATTTTTGGGCAATATGGTGTGGCCCCTGCAAAATGCTTGGACCGGTTATCGACCAGATTGCCGAAGACCTTGAAGATAAAATCACCGTTGGAAAAATCGACGTTGACCAATGCCGCGAACTCGCTGTCGAATACGGCGTTATGTCCATTCCGACCGTTATCTTTTTCAAAAACGGTGTTGAGATAAAGCGCTTTGTCGGTGTTCAGACCAGGGACAAGCTTCTTGATGCCGCAAAAGAAATAGAATAAAAACATATAAAAGGCTTGCCTTCCGGCAAGCCTTTTTTCTTTTATTCTTCTGCCTCTGCAATAAGTTTATCACGATAGGCCTTTGCTGCCTGTTCGTTTTTGTTATCGCCGAAATGGTAATAAACTCTATCAACAAGGGTATCCGGAAGATACTGCTGTTTTACATAGTGGTTTTTATAATTATGGGCATATTTATACCTCGGAGGTCTGTGTCCTCCTTCGGATTTCGGATGCACATTAATGAGATGTTCCGGAACTTCACCGGAAAGTCCGTTTCTTACGTCCTCGAGGGCTGCGTTAATAGCCTCTACGCCGCTGTTGGATTTTGGTGCGGTACAAAGAAGGATAACCGCATCCGCAAGAGGAAGCTGTGCTTCCGGGATTCCAAGCTGGAGAGCTGTATCAACGCAGGCTTTTACTATCGGAATAGCCATTGGATAGGCAAGACCAACATCCTCGCAGGCTATTGCAAGAAGTCTGCGGCATGGAGAAATTATATCCCCTGCGTCAATAAAACGGGCAAGATAATGGAGAGCCGCGTTTTCATCCGAACCTCTTACGGATTTATGGAACGCAGAAAGAATCTCAAAATGGTCGTCGCCGTCTTTATCATAGCGGTTCGAACTGCGCTGTGCAGCGGAATGAGCATCCTCGAGAGAAAGGACTCTTTCTCCGTGCTCATTAAGTCTTGAACCGAGCCAACAAGCTTCCAATGCGTTGAGAGCTTTTCTTGCATCGCCGGAGCAATTATAGGAAATATGGCGCAAAACGCCCTCTTCCACCATAATCTTTGTTCCATCCTCGTGCTCAAGCTTTTTTACTGCGTGCTCAAGAGCACGTTCTATCTCTGAAGGCTCTATCGGTTTGAATTCAAAGACGGTACTGCGGCTTAAAATGGCGTTATAAACGTAAAAATAGGGGTTTTCTGTGGTGGATGCAATAAGGGTTACTCTTCCGTCCTCAATAAACTCCAAAAGGGTCTGCTGCTGTTTTTTATTGAGATACTGTATCTCATCAAGATATAAAAGAATACCTTCAGCACCGTCTATTCCGGCAGTTTCTGCAAAAACCTCTTTTATATCCGCTGTTGAGCACGAAGTTCCGTTAAGATGACAGAGTTTTTTGTTCGCAATTTTTGCGATGATGCGCGCAACGGTTGTTTTTCCCGTTCCGGAAGGTCCGAAAAATATAAGGTTCGGTATAGTTCCGGAATCCGCTATTTTTCTGAGCAGTTTTCCTTCTCCAAGGATATGCTGCTGTCCGCAGACTTCGGATAATTCAGTTGGACGGAGTCTTGCTGCAAGCGGAGCGGACATCGTTTTTTCATCTCTTTTCTTTATTATTCATAAAGGGGGAATTTTTCGCAAAGTTTTGCTACGCCGAGTTTTACTTCCTCTGCGCTGTTTTCATAATCGAAAGTGATTTTTGCGATAAATTCAGCGATTTTTTTCATTTCTTCCTCACCAAAACCTCTGGTGGTTACGGAAGGAGTTCCAAGACGGACACCGCTTGTGATAAATGGAGAAGCAGGGTCGTTAGGAATCATATTTTTATTTGCGGTGATGTTTACGGAATCAAGACGGCGCTCGAGTTCTTTTCCGGTAACGCCGGTATCACGAAGATCGAGCATCATAAGGTGGTTATCAGTTCCGCCGGAAACAAGTTTCATACCGTTTTCTTTAAGGGCTTCTGCAAGAATTGCGGCATTTTCTGCTACTTTGTGCTGATATTCTTTAAATTCCGGTTTAAGAGCTTCGCCAAAGCATACTGCTTTTGCGGCAATAATATGTTCAAGAGGTCCACCCTGGCAACCGGGGAAAACTGCTTTATCAATAGCCTTTGCGTGCTGTTCCTTACAAAGGATAAGGCCGCCTCTGGGTCCGCGAAGAGTTTTATGGGTTGTTGTGGTAACAACATCTGCATAAGGAACGGGAGATTCGTGTACTCCTGCTGCAACAAGTCCTGCGATATGTGCCATATCAACCATAAGATATGCGCCGACTTCATCACAGATTTCGCGGAATTTTTTGAAATCGATAGCTCTGGGATATGCGGAAGCGCCGGCAACGATGATCTTCGGCTTACATTCAAGAGCTATTCTTCTTACTTCATCGTAGTCGATATATCCGGTTTCTGCATTAACGCCATAGGGAACAAATTTATATGCCTTACCGGAGAAGTTTACGGGGCTTCCGTGGGTAAGATGTCCGCCTTCGGCAAGATTCATACCCATAATGGTATCGCCGAAATCAGCAAGGGCAAAATATGCCGCAAGGTTTGCCTGTGCTCCGGAATGTGGCTGTACGTTTGCGTGATCTGCGCCAAAAAGCTTGCATACACGGTCGCGGGCAATATTTTCGACTACGTCAACATACTGGCATCCGCCGTAATATCTGTGATCGGGATATCCTTCTGCATATTTGTTGGTAAGAACAGAACCCATAGCGGCCATTACTGCCGGAGAAACAAAGTTTTCTGATGCGATAAGTTCTATATTTCTGCGCTGGCGAAGAAGTTCTTCGTTCATTGCTTCGGCAATCTCCGGATCCTGTTCACGGACAAAACCGATTGTATCAATCATATCATTATACATGTTTTTCTCCCTTTCAAAACATAATACTCTAATTTTAGATTATAAGATATAATTTATAAAAAAACAATGGATTTTAAATTTTTCAGCATTTTTCCACAATTATTTTTTATTATGCTTTAAAGAAATATTCTTTTATGTTATAATTTAATTTATACTCTTTACGGAGGTTTTTATATGAATTATGTTTTTATAATAAACCCTGCGGCAGGCAAAGGAAAAAAAGCTGATGAAACCGCAAAAACCATTCGCGAATTCTTTAAAAACCGCGAAGATAATATTCATATCTATCTTTCAAAATGCCCCGGCGACGCAATTCGCTTTGGTAAGGAATATCCTATTCCCGATGGAGAAGAAGTCTGTTTTGTTGCATGCGGCGGCGACGGAACTTTTTTTGAAACTGTTAACGGCGCATTCGGAAGACCCGGAGCAAGTTTTTCTATCTATCCTTGCGGTTCCGGAAACGATTTTATAAAATCCTCCGGCGGAAATCCCGAAGATTATCTTGATCTTAATAAACTCGTTAACGGAGAAACACAGGTTTTTGATGCTCTTGAATGTAACGGAAAAATCTGCTCCAACATCTGCAACATCGGTCTTGATTCCGTAATTGCAGACCGCTTGAACCGCTATAAAAAGCTTCCGGGAGTTTCCGGTTCTATGGCTTATAATCTTTCCACAGCATTCACCGTTGGCGGAGGAATTTTTGGCGGACTTGCAAAACCCATGAAAATAACCTTTGATGACGGAGAAGTTTTTGAAAAGAGACTTATGTTTTCCGTTTTCGGAAACGGAAAAGTATATGGCGGCGGATATCACGCTGTTCCGGAAGCAAAGCTTGATGACGGACTTATTGATTTTTGCGCAGTTTCTGAAATCGGCGTTCTTCGTATCGCAAAAGTTATCAATATCTATAAAAGGGGCGACCATATAGACGACCCGAATCTTGCTGATATTCTTACCATGCGCCGCTGTACCGGTGCAAAAATCGAAAGCCCGGAACTTCTTACAGTAAGCGTTGACGGCGAGATTTTTAAATCCAAAGAAATCGAAGTGAAGATGATTCCCTCTTCCCTTCCTTTCCGTATTCCAAAAACCGACTGATATGGAAACAAAGAGAATCACACATGCTTTTAACCCGGTTTTCGATATTGAGAGCCGGGTTCTTATTCTCGGAACCATGCCATCGCCGAAAAGCAGAGAACTGGGGTTCTATTATTCCCACCCGAGGAACCGCTTTTGGCCGGTTATGGCGGAAATTTTTGGTGAAGAACAGCCGAAAAATCCGAACGAAAAAGAAGATTTTGTGCTCCGGCACAAAATTGCACTTTGGGACGTGCTGAAAGAATGCGATATCGAAGGTGCTTCTGATTCCAGCATCAAAAACGCCGTCCCGAACGATTTGAGCATTATTTTTGATAAAGCGGATATCCGGGCTGTTTTTTGCACCGGAGCAACCGCCGCAAGGCTCTATAAAAAATATATAGAGCCGAAAACGAATATGGCGGCCTTTGTTCTGCCCTCAACAAGCCCCGCAAACGCGAAAATGGGTCTTGGGGAACTTTGTGAGGAATACAGGGCGATTCTGGAATATTTATAAAAAACAATCCCTCAGTCAGCCTACGGCTGACAGCGAACTCTTGCGGTGCCCAAAATATTCTGCGGCATACGCCTTGAATATTTTGACCGCGGCGCCAAACCCTGCTCGCTTCATCGTCCACATGACGCGCTTCGCAGACTTTGCTCTTTACACAAGGGAGCCTATACTCCGTGGATCCTTATTTTCGGAACGTCGGGGACAACATTCCCTACGGTTAAAAAGAGAAACTATAAAAAAATCCCGCTCAGTGAGCGGGATTTTTTGTATATGTTCGGTTTATCAGTATGCTTTGCCCCAATATACCATTTTATGTGCGGGTTTTCCGCAAACGGGACAGACGTCCTCGATGTGTTCCTGTTCAAAAGGAATGCAGCGGGAAGAAACGCCTGCAACCTCTTTAAGTTTTTCTTCGCATTCACGGTCTCCGCACCACATGGATTTGATGAAGCAGTTTCCGCTGTTTGCGATTTTGATGAACTCATCAAGGTCATGAGCGGTATAGGTTCTGTTTTCGCGGTTTTCGAGAGCTTTTTCATAAAGTCCGTCGCGAACCATCTGAAGAAGTTCCGGAATCTTTGTTTCGAGCTCATCGAGAGATACGAAATATTTTTCGCGGTTATCGCGGCGAACAAGAACGCACTGGTTCTGTGCAATATCGCGAGGACCGATTTCAAGACGAAGCGGAACACCTTTCATCTCGTATTCTGCAAACTTCCAACCTGCGGTTTGGTCGCTGTCATCGAGTTTTACTCTGCAGAACTTGGAAAGACGGTCTTTAACTGCGTTTGCTGCTTCGAGAACGCCTTCTTTATGCTGTGCTGCAGGAACGATTACAACCTGGATAGGTGCAACATCGGGAGGAAGAACAAGTCCGTTGTTATCGCCGTGGGTCATGATGATTGCGCCGATAAGACGGGTGGATACACCCCAGGAAGTTTCGAACGGGGTATGAAGCTGGTTATCGCGGCCGGTGTACTGAACTTCGAAAGCTTTTGCAAAGCCATCGCCAAAGAAATGGGAAGTACCGGACTGGAGAGCCTTGCCGTCGTGCATCATAGCTTCGATGGTATAGGTTGCTTCTGCTCCGGCGAATTTTTCTTTTTCGGTTTTCTGTCCTTTGATCATCGGGATAGCAAAGTTCTTTTCGCAAACGTCAGCATAGATATTGAGCATCTGTTCGGTTTCTGCGATTGCTTCCTCTGCGGTTTCGTGCATGGTATGGCCTTCCTGCCAAAGGAATTCCATGGAACGAAGGAAAGGACGGGTTGTTTTTTCCCAACGGACAACGCTGCACCACTGGTTATAGAGTTTAGGAAGGTCGCGGTAGGATTTGATTACATGTGCGTAGTGATCGCAGAAAAGGGTTTCGGATGTAGGTCTTACACACATTCTTTCCTGGAGCTGCTCACCGCCGCCCATAGTGATCCATGCAACTTCCGGTGCAAAGCCTTCGATATGGTCTTTTTCTTTCTGAAGAAGGCTTTCCGGGATGAACATGGGCATATATACGTTCTCATGGCCGGTTGCTTTAAAGCGGGCATCAAAAAGCTTCTGGATATTTTCCCAGATAGCGTAGCCATAAGGACGAAGAACCATGCATCCGCGAACGCTGGAATAATCGATAAGCTCTGCTTTTTTTACTACGTCGGTATACCACTGGGCAAAATCGTCCTCCATGGAGGTGATTGCCTCAACCATTTTTTTCTGGTCTGCCATTTTTATAACTCCTTACTGATACAAACGAAAATAGCGGAACGAGCCGTTCCGCGATCTTCATGCAAATATTCTTTAATTAGTTCGCAGAATTAAAGGGAATTTTCGATGTAAGAAACAACATCGCCGATGGTTTTGATGTTTTCGAGATCTTCATCAGAAATTTCTTTGTCGAACTCGCTTTCGAGAGACATTACGAAGTCAACAAGATCGAGAGAATCTGCGCCGAGGTCGCTGATAATATCGGTGTCGAGAGTGATCTCATCGGGATCGATTTCGAGCTGATCGCAAAGAATTTCTCTAACTTTTTCAAATACCATTGAAAATACCTCCTAATAATAAAACGACTTTTTGCAAAGTCTTTGTTTTTGCCTTTCATTATCATATATAAAAGATTTTGAGTTGTCAATGTTTTTTTACCAAATTTATTCTGTTTCTGCTTGAAAAGAGTAAAATTTATGGTATATTAGTATTTGTATTATTTTGCATTTTTATGGACGGAGGTTCTTAATCTTGAAAAAAATTGCTTTTGTGTTCCCCGGATACGGCTGTTCCCATGCAGGAATGGGCAAGGGAATTTGTGAATATTCTGAAAAAACAACAGAGATTTATGAAAAGGCTTCCGGCATTCTTGGAGTTGATGCCGCAATGCTTTCTTCTAAAGGAAAAGCAGCAGAGGTAACTTCCGACGAAGTTTCTTTCCAGCTCCAGTTCCTTCAGCAGCTTGCTCTTTATGAGGCAGCAAAAAAAATTCTTCCCGCTCCGGAGGCATTCATCGGATACAGCGCAGGCGAAATCACCGCAATGACCGCAGGAGAGGTTTTTTCTCTTGAGGACGGTCTTGCTGTTGCAAACGCATACCGCGATATGAGAAACGCCGCAACCGCCGCAGGAAAGCTTGATGCATACCGTCTTCGTAACGTAAAACACGAATTTGTAAGCCTTGCTTCCGATAAATGTTTTGCCGGATTTGTTCAGATGACCGCTGTTGAAGCACCGGAACAGACTGTTATCATCGGCGACGCAGACGGACTTAAAACCGTTCTTACCGAGCTTGCTAAACACAAAGCTGTTCCTTCAAAGCTCAAGGATTCTCTCCCTCTTCATTCCGTTATGGTTTTCCCCTATGTTTCCAAACTCCAGGACGCTATGAGAGATATCAAGCATAACGAACTTTCCACAAAGATGTACTCCACTTTATATGGAAAACTTATTGATGTTATGACTCTTCCTTCCGATTATTTTGCAAAACAGCAGGTTAACGCAGTTCGTTTTTATGAAGCGGTTTCCGCTGCTTCCGATGACGGATTCGATACTTTTGTAATCCTCGGAAAAGATAAAGACCTCTTCAGTGCAGTTAAAAACGTTGCCGGCGAAGGAAACGTATTTATCGCAGACAGCATCGAGGATCTTAACAAAATCGCAGAAAAAATCAAAGAATAATTTTTATAAAGGCTCCTTTCCGGGAGCCTTTTTTGTATAATCCCCCGGTTTTTATCATACTTTATATAAAAGGAGTGATGAAAAACGCAGGGGATTTTTTCTTTTTTTGAAAAATTATCTGAACTTATCTGGGGACCGGCTTTGCTTATTCCGGTTCTTGGTTCCGGTCTGTTTTTTACTGTTGCAACAGGGTTCTTTCCTATCCGCAAATGGAGATTTATCATAAAATCCACTTTTGGAAAAATATTTAAAAGCAAAAGCGCATTTTCTGCTACAGCAACAGCTCTTGGCGCAACGGTTGGAACGGGAAATATAGTCGGCGTTGCCTCTGCAATAGCCATAGGAGGTCCCGGAGCCGTTTTCTGGATGTGGGTTGGTGCATTTCTCGGAATGATGCTCAAGTTCTCTGAAGCGGCTCTTGCGGTCAAATATAAAGGCGGCACAAACATATATATGGAAAAGGCTTTTGGAACAAAATGGCTTTCTGTATTTTGGTGTGTCTGCTGTGTTCTTTGTTCCTTTGGCGGCGGAAACATGATGCAGACAAATTCCGCAGGAGCAGTTTTTAATAATTCTTTTGGAGTTTCGCCCTGGATTATCGGTTTGATTATTTCCGGTCTTGCGGGAATCGTTATCTTCTTCGGAGCAAAAGCGGTTAAAAATGTTTCATCCTTTCTTGTTCCGATTATGGCTGTTTTTTATATAATCGGCTGCACTGTCGTTCTTTTTATCTGTCGGGAAACCATCATACCCGCTTTTTTGGGGATTTTTGAATCCGCTTTCAATCCTCTTTCTGTCGGCGGCGGAATCGGCGGGATTTTTCTTTCGGAATCACTGCGAACCGGAATTGCAAAAGGGACTTTTACCAACGAAGCCGGAATGGGTTCCGCATCTTTGGCCCATGGAGAAAGCGAAGAAGAAAATCCGCTTATACAAGGTTGCTGGGGCGCTGTTGAGGTTTTTGTTGATACGATTTTTGTCTGCAGCTTTACTGCGATAGTTATTCTTGCATCCGGTTTTTCTTCCGCTCCGGAAATTTTCCGTAACTTTTTTGGCGGATACGGAGATGTTTTTCTTTGCATTTCCATGTTTCTTTTTGCTCTTGCCGCGGTTATAGGTTGGGCTTTTTATGGAGAAAAAGCCCTGTTATATATTACAAGTAGTAGATTTTTAATCGTTTTATACAGAATCCTGTTCCTTTTTGCTGCTTTTTGCGGTTCTTTCCTTAATCTTGGGTTCATCTGGAACTTTACGGATATTTTTAACGGACTTATGATTTTTCCGAATATTCTTGCGCTTTTGATGCTCGCGCCGGAAATTATCCGCATAACAAAAAATCCCGCTCGGTGAGCGGGATTTTTCCGTTATGGTTTAAAGGCGTAATCTTTTATTGTAAGTTTTATTTCGTTTCCGTTTTCGTCGATGGCGGTTATGATATCGTTTACGGAGGTCATTTCCGGAATTATATTATTATACATATCGTCAATATAAAAATCTATTCTTTGGCTTATGATATTTCCGTCCATATCGATGAACCAGAAGCCTTCTTTCATGGGTGCGCCTTTTTCATCATAGAGGGCATATTCCGAATTTTCGCCCCTGGCAATTCCGATTCCGACGTAGTATCCGTTATCCAG
>JAFYOZ010000004.1 GCA_017547705.1 Oscillospiraceae bacterium | reverse complement strand
GATACTATAGCTATCTTCTGCCCCACAAGTCTGTTTACCAGAGTTGATTTTCCCGCGTTGGTTCTTCCCACAACGCTTACAAATCCGCTCTTCATTACTCCGTCAGTTTTCATAAAACACCTTATATCCTTTACACGTCATATAGACGTCGTATTTTGAAGTTACTTCGTAAGGTGAATGCATGGAAATAACGGGAACTCCGCTGTCTATAACCTCTGCACCCAGATTTGCTATATACTGAGCAACGGTTCCGCCACCGCCGAAATCGGTTTTTCCAAGCTCACCAATCTGCCATTTAACGTTTCCTTTATCAAATATTTTTCTGATATAGGAAATAAGCTCCGCGCTTGCTTCGGAAGAACCGCCCTTACCTCTTCCGCCGGTATATTTCATAAAAGCAGTACCGCCGTTCAGATAAAGGGCATTGTTTCTTTCAAAGGCTTCGGGGAAATTGGGATCATAAGCGGCGCACACATCTGCAGAAAGGCATACCGTATTTGAAAATACGTCTCTCACCTTCACGTTGAATTTTTCCGCAAGCTCCTCAATCACGTTGGTAAGAAATGCCGACTGGCATCCCGAATTACCCATAGAGCCAACCTCTTCCCTGTCTGCAAGATATAAAAGCTTGGTCTTTTTTGATTCTCTTGCTTCAAGGAAAGCAATAAGAGAAGCGTATGCGCAAACTCTGTCATCCTGACCGTATCCGCCGATAAGGCTTCTGTCCAGACCGATATCTCTGGGCATTGCCGCAGGCACAAGGCACAGATCCGCGGAAATAAGATCCTCTTCATTTATTTTATATTTTTTATTGAGAAGATACAGGAAATTCAGCTTGATTTTTTCTTTTGCATCCTCATCCTCAAAAGGAATGGTTGCACCATACGCATTAAGCTGCTCCGCTTCGATTATTTCATCGCAGGTTTTCTTTGCCTGCAGCTTTCCGAGATGGGGAAGAATATCCGAAATCACGAAAACAGGGTCATCCGCATCCTGACCGATTGAAATATCAACGGTTTTTCCGCTTTTAAGAGCAACGGTTCCCATAAGGCTTAAGGGAATTGTTGCCCACTGATATTTCTTTATTCCGCCGTAGTAGTGAGTTTTGATATATAAAGCTCCGTCAGCCTCAAAAAGAGGAATGGGCTTTAAATCAAGGCGGGGCGAATCAACATGGGAAGCCACCAGATTAACTCCGTTTTTAAGGGAATCGCTTCCGATTATTGCCGCCGCAAGAGAACGGTTTCTGTTTATGAAATAAACCTTATCTCCCACATTCAGGCTCTGTTTTCTTGAAAAGCTTTTAAATCCTGCCCCTTCAAGAAGCTCTATTGTATTCTTAATGAAAATTCTTTCGGTTTTTGCCTCACCGAGAAAATCCATATAACCCTCGGCAAAGGAAAAAATCTTTTTCTTTTCTCCCGGATTGGGAGTATCGTATCCTAAGCTCTTTTTTCTTAAAAGCTGCTGTTCAGTTATAGACATGGTATTATACCTCCCTGTTTAATCTTTC
>JAFYOZ010000064.1 GCA_017547705.1 Oscillospiraceae bacterium | reverse complement strand
CTATTTCTACAACTATCAGCGTATTCAACTTAAAACAAAACTGACTCCCCTTGAAATGAGAAGTCAGTTCGTTGCTTAAATTATTTATTTCTCTGCCATAATGTGCTTTTTTGTGCTGTCCGCACAAACTGGAGCAGTTCAATTTCACTCCGCTTTTTTAATGCCGTATTTTAAAAATCAGACTTCGGTTTTCCAAAGGCCGTGGAGGTTGCAGTATGCATAAACAGCAACGGGTTTTTCATCATAGAGAGCAAAAACCGCTTTGGGTTCTTTTCCGGCTTCAAGATTTTTGCGATAGCCGCCTTTATCGGTTTTAAGATATACCCAAAGAATGCTGTGTTCTTCGGTCATGGGGTGATCGACAGAGCCAACGTTTACGATAACTTTTTCTCCATCAACCTTAACTACCGGAACATGTTTTTCGTGGCTTGCATCAACGGAACCGGGTTCAAGAGCAGTCATTTTCTGTCCGCAGCACATAACCGGAACTCCGGAATCATTTACCATTTCAACAACGTTTCCGCAATGCTCACAAATATAAAATCTATTTTTATCGTTCATATTAATTTCCTCCGAATAATTTATTATTAAAAAAGTTTGTTTGTGTTTTTGTCCTGTGATTGTATTTTATCAGAAGCAAAAACTTTTTTCTGTGATTAAATCACAGAAAACGAGGAAATTTTAAAATTAAACAAAAACCCCCGTGCTCAAACGAGCACGGGGGTTTAATTGCTGCAAATATTATGATGCTCATGCGGTTTTATCGGATTTTGCAAGAGCTATTGCGGTTATAATTGCAGTAATCGGAATAGAAAGAACAACGCCGATGCTGCATGAAATTCCGCTTATAACTTCAAGAGAAAGATATGCGGAGCTTATAAGCTGATATCCGGAAAGCCCCATGGAATAGAGATAAAGAATGAACACAAAACTGCTTCCGAGGAATGCAAGAATAAGCGTATTCGTCATGGTTCCCACCATATCGCGGCCGATGTTCATTCCGGAACGGAAAAGTTCTTTCTTCCCAAGATTCGGGTTTGCTGCGCTTACCTCAAAAAGCGCGGAAGAAATTCCCATGGTGACGTCCATAACAGCACCGAGAGCGCTTATGATAATTCCGCCAACAAGAAGTCCGGTAAGACCGATGGGAGTTCCGGTCTGGCGAAGCTGAAGTAGAGGCTCGACGTCGGAAACACGAAGTCCGTCAATACGGAGGATTCCCTGGGAGATAAGACCGAAAATCATCGCAAGAGCCGTTCCGGAAACAGTTCCGAGCATTGCACAGACGGTTTTTTTCTGAACGCCGCCAAGGATTGCAAGGCTCACTACTGCGATAAAGGAAGAAACGCCAAAAACGGTTGGAAGAGTCGGCGCACCTTTCATAAGGGCGGGAATAAGGATAAAAAACAGCGAAACAAAGGTTATTCCAAGTCCGAAAAGGGATTTTGCGCCGGTTTTTCCGCCAACGGCAACGGCAGAAACAAGGAAAAGCAAAACAACGATTATCATCGGAACAAGACGGTCGAACTCATAAACCGTGCCGATGAAGCTGCCGTCGGAATAGGTCGAAATTGCAACAACAGCGCCGTCGCCTTCGTTAAGAGGAACGCCGTAAAGAGGTCCGACGAAGTTTGAAACCTGGATGGTTTTTCCGGAATACTGTCCCGTAAGAACATCAACAAGCATAAGCTGTTCTCCGCGCCAACCGCCGTCAGAAGTTTCATCCTGTACCGTGTTATCCGCAAGAATCTGGACAACTTTTGCTCTTTCATATTCGGAGTATTCTTCCGCAGAGGGGGAATCCGATTTTTCCGGAGAGGCAAGAACACAGCCGACTATAAATATAACCGCGCAGACCAAAAGAAGAATAATCGTATTTTTATTATCTGAAAACCATTTTTTCATGGGCGAAAATAAAACTCCTTTCAAAAAAACGGGTTTTTGTGCTTTTCATAAAAAAGAATAGCAACAGAAAAAGATTATGTCAAGCATAATAAAAATTTTCAACAGGCGTAGTGCAAAGTGCTGAAAATCAAATGATTACAACTTTGTAATTGGAAAAATTCATGTATATATGTTAATATAAAATTACTAAAATATAAGGCAAACTGCGGCCATTTTTAGGAAGAACAAAGGGCGTATAAGGGAAAAGTCTTTGTGTTTTTTTCTGAAAATCCGCAGGAAAGTTATTTTAGAAAGGAAGGAAAAAGAATGAAAAAATGCAAAGCAAACAGACTTTTGTCTGCTGTTCTTGCTATTCTCATGGTTGTTACCTTGTTCCCCGTAACCGCTTTTGCGGCGGAGGCAGTAACCGGAACAAAGGTTGATGTAACAGCCGCATCCGATATCACAGCCGGCACTTACTTCATTTATGGAGAAAGCAGTCAGGCAACCGACAGCGGAGCAACATGGGCATTCATGTCCACAAAAGATTCCACAAACAAGCGGCTTATGTCCTCCGATCTTACCGTTACAGACGGAACGGTAACTTCCGATGATGAAAACAGTATGTGGGAACTTATTGAGACTGAAGGCGGCTTCTATGTAAAGAACGTTGGAAACGGCAAATATCTTTACTATGGAAGCAACTCCGGAAACAATATTTATCAGACTGCAGACCTTGCAACCGCAGGTATCTGGACCGTTATTAATAACGGAAACGGCTGGACCCTTCAGGAAAACGCTTCCGGACGTCAGCTTAGCTGCAACCGTTTTGGCAGCGCAGGTTCCTATTACCTTGGATATGCGAGCTATGCCAGCAACAGTTCCACCAAAAGAGTTCTTGAGTTCTATAAAGTCGGCGAATCTTCCGGCGGCGGTGAAGAAATTCTTGAACAGGTAAAAACTCCCGTTGCTTCTGTTGAAGCAGGCGAGGTTGCTCTTGGAACCAAGGTTGCATTTACAACCGAAACCGAGGGCGCAACTGTTAAATACAGCACCGATAACGGCATCGTTTGGAATAATTATTCCGGCGAAATCGAAATCACCGCTGACGTAACCTTCTTTGTAAAAGCAGTTAAAGAAGGATTTGAGGACAGCGAAGTTGCAACTTTTGCATATACCGTAAAAGTTGAAGAGGAAGCGGAAGTCCTTATCCCCGACGGTGATTATGTAATCTGGGCACCGGCATATAACAAAGCACTTTCCGCCGAATATCCGAACGGAAGCTATTACAATGCAGGCGTTGATGTAACCGAAGAAAACGGAAAACTCACTGGATACGGCGAGACCGAAGTTTGGACCGTAACTAACGGAGAAGACGGAACCATCACCGTTTCCTATGGCGGACAGAATCTCGGTATGCAGGACAGCTATTCCAGCATGCCCCTTGGCGCAAAAAATGACAAATGGGTTCTTGAAGACGCCGGAAATGGACTTTACTATGTAAAGAACACCGGACGTAACACATATATTGAGTGGTATGCTTCCAAAAACTATTGGAGTGGCTACAATAAAATTGCAGCAGGAAGCGAAGGAATGTTTGCACTTAAATTCACTCCTGTAGCAGAAGAAGATCCCTATAAGGATATTGATGCAAAATATTCCGTATATGAGATCGTCGATGCTCCCGAAGCAGGAGATACCGTAATTATTTATAACCCCGGCAACGGAAAAATCCTCAGCTCCGCTGATTCCGGATATTACAAAGCCGGCGTTGATGCAACCCCCACTGAAAACATCATTGCAATTGATGAGGAAGCAATTGAATGGGTCGTTTCCGAAGATAACGGCGTTTATGAATTTGCACAGGGCGAAAACAAACTTGCAATTCAGGTAAGCGGCTCTTATTTTAATCTTAAAACCAATGCAACCGATGCTTCCGGCTGGAATCTCAGACATTGCAACGAAGAAACAAAAACCCATTATCTTTACAGCAGCAGCATAACCGGCCAGTACGGCAACGTATATCTTGAATGGTATGCAAGCAAAACCGCTTTCTCTGCATATTGCACCGGCGAAAGCAAACTTACTGAAAAAGACTTTGGATTTGTATTCTATAAACTCGTTCGTGAAGGCAAAGATGAAACCATTGAACCGGAAGAACCCGAACAGCCCGAAAATCCCGGCGAAACCGATGGCGGAAAACTTACCTCCAAAGATCAGTTCGTATCCGGAACCTACGTAATGGTTGTTAATACCGGCTACGCAATGGAAGCTCTTAACGGCAACTGGGTAACCGTTGTTCAGCCCACCATCGAAAACGGTATCGTAACCGATGCAAAAGGCGGCGTCTGGACTCTTACCGTTGACGGCGATTCCGTTGTTATCACCGATGTAAACGGCGCTTCCATCAAACCTGTTGGCGGAAACTCCAACGGAATTACCTCCGGTTCCTATGAATGGGCATGGAGCTTTAATGAAAGCAACAAAACCTTTACCTTTAAAGGTACCGGTTCCGATACCGTAACTCTTGCATCCAACACCAGTACAGATGCAAACTATGGCGGATTCAACAGATTCCGTGCATATAAAAACACTACCGTTTCCGGTAATCCGGCTGGATATCCCTGCGAATTCACCCTCTATCCTTATACCGAGGAAGTTGTGGAAAATCCCCTTCCTAACGAAGGCGATAAAATTGTAATTTATAACCTTTCCGCAACCGGCGTTCTTGCAGAAGAAAACGACCAGCAGAGCATCGAAAATGCTTTTGCAGAAATCGTTGACGGAAAAGCAGTTCCGGAAAACGGCGCAGTAGTATTCACCGTTTCCAAAAACGGAAACTACTATCGTTTCCATAACGAAACCTATGGTTACCTCTGCTCCAACGGCACCGGCAACAACGCTTTTTATTCTCAGGAAGCTTCCGAAGATGCCGACTGGACTCTTCTTAAAGGCAAAAAAGGCGGCTTCAACCTCGAAAGCAGAACTGCAAAATTCAACGGTCAGTACAGCCAGTACCTCGAATATTATGCAGATTGCTATAAAACCTATAGCATGTATAATGTCACCGATTATGACATTTATGAGTTCTTCTTCTATCCTGTTGCAGAAGGCACCAAACTTTTCGACGGAATTGTAAATGAACCCAAAGTTGTTTTTGAAAATAACATTAAAGCATACATGGGTCAGGATACCGTAATTGAATTCACCATTGATGCTCCCTTCGGAGTAAAAATCAATAACGACGATCCTCTTGATGCTGATTCTTTCAGAATTAATGCACGGACAAACGCACAGTTCCCCCAGATGCTTTGGCTTCCTATCTCCGAGCAGGCAGAAACCTATTCAGTAACTATCCCGAAAGAATTCCTTGAAGAGAGCGAAAGCTTTGTTTCTCTCTGGATTTTCGGTGTTGATAACAAAGGTGTTGAAGTTTCCATTAACGGAACAGAAAACAAATACTTCGACATCGAAATCATCGATGAACCTTCCATTGGCGCAATTGCTCCCGCAGCAAACAGCCAGACCGGCGAAAACAAACGTCCCGAAATTTCCGCAGAGATTATTAACGCAGGCGAAGACGCAACCGTCACCATGACTGTTAACGGCGAAGCTGTTGATGCAGTTTATGACGGCGAAAAAGTAACCTATACTCCTTCTTCCGATATGGCAGACGGAAAAGTTACCGTAAGAGTTGACGTTAAACGTGCAGACGGAAAAGAAACCTATAAAGCATGGAGCTTTACTGTTGGCGAAGCAACTCACCAGCTCTATTTCGGACAGCTCCACAGCCATACCACCTATTCCGATGGTTCCGGTTCTCTCGAATCCGCACTTGACTATATCCTCAACCTTCCGGAATCTGCAAACGTTGATTTCGTTGCATTCACCGACCACTCCAACTATTTCGATAAATCCGGCGCAGCAAACCCCGAAGGCGCACTCTATGATATGAGCCTTGCAACCGCAGACAGCCAGAGCGCATGGAACGCATATAAGAGCGCAGTTGCTGAATTCAACGCTTCCCAGGGTAAAGTTGTTGCAATCGCAGGCTTCGAAATGACCTGGTCCGGCGGCCCCGGTCATATGAACACCTTCAATACCCCTGGTATCGTATCCAGAAATAACAGCACTCTTAACAACAAGACCTCCGATGCTGGTATGAAAGCATACTATGCTCTTCTTAGCCAGGCAGAAGGCGCTTCCTCCATCAGCCAGTTCAACCATCCCGGTAACACTTTCGGTACTTTCTCCGACTTTGCATATTGGGATGCAGTTATCGACTCCCGTATTTATATGGTAGAGGTTGGTAACGGCGAAGGCCAGATCGGTGCAGGCGGCTATTATCCCAGCTATGAATATTACACCATGGCTCTTGATAAAGGCTGGCACGTTGCTCCTACAAACAACCAGGATAACCATAAAGGTAAATGGGGTAACGGAAACGATGCCCGTGACGTTGTTCTTACCGATAACTTCACCGAAGAGGGCATTTATCAGGCAATCCGCGATATGCGCATGTATGCAACCGAGGATAAAAACCTTGAAATCGTTTATACCCTTAACGGACAGCTTCTTGGTTCCACCATTGAGGAAGTTCCGGAAAAAGTAAATATCGAAGTTTCCGTATATGATCCCAACAGCAGCGATTCCATCAGCAAAGTTGAGGTTATCGTAAACTCCGGTAAAGTAGCACATACCTGGAGCAATCCCGAAGAACTCGCTTCCGGAAATCTTTCCGTAGAGCTTGATCCTATCTACAGCTATTACTATATCAGAGTAACCCAGGGCGACGGCGATCTTGCAGTAACCGCTCCTGTATGGGTTGGCGAAAGCCTTAAACTTGGTATCTCCTCCGTTGTTTCCGGAACTTCCACTCCTGTTACCGGCGAAGAACTTACCATCACCACCACTCTCTTTAACAGCGAAAGCGTAAGAGCATTGGCAAAATCCATTACCTATGCAATCAAAGGCGGCGAAGTTATCGGAACCGATAACACCGGTTATGAAATTTCTGCTTCCGGCACTAAAGCTGTTGAATTCAAATGGACTCCTGAAACCGCAAAAGTTACCACCATCACCGTAACTGCTGTTATTGAACAGGACGGCGTTGAATACGTCTTCACCATGGATATTGAGCTTGATGTTCAGGATGCTGATAAACTTATCTATGTCGGTATCGATGCATCTCACTATAACGAATATGTAAACGGTAACTACAAAGACAGCATGGGCAACTTTGGTGAACTTGCTGCTGAATATTCCGTTCGTACCGTAACCCTCAATACCAGCGAAGAACTTATCGCTGCATGCTCCAACCCCAAATATAAAGCACTTATCATCACCGCTCCTTCCAGACGTCTTGCTGCTGCACAGAGCGATCCCAAAACTTACAGCGAAGCAGAACTTGCAGCTATTGATGAATTCAATAAAGCAGGCGGCATTGTAATCCTTGCAGGTTGGTCCGATAACTACGAAAACTATGATGTTATCCAGAGCAACTCCGCAATCAAACACATGGCAGAAACCCAGAACGATATTCTCGAAGTTCTCGGTTCTTCCCTCAGAATCGCCGACGACGCAACTTATGATGATGTAAGAAGCGCAGCAGACGGCGTTGATAAATGGCGTCTCTATTTCAACACCTACGGCGAATCCTTCCTTACCGAAGGCGTTGAAGTAGATTCCGAAAATCCTTATGACAGACTTTATACCGAAGTATTCAGCCATTACGGCGGCGCTTCCGTATATACTGTTGACGGAAACCTTGCTTCCACCGTTTCTCCTGTTGTATTCGGACATAGCTCCACCTATTCCGTTGACGTTGATAAAGACGGTCGCGGCGGTGATTCTGTTCCGAAGTATGAATACGCAGAAGGCGATTCCAGACTTTTGATTATGGCAACCGAACAGCTTGAAGGCAGAGGTCTTATCGTTGTTTCCGGTGCTGCATTCATGTCCAACTTCGAAGTTCAGGCAACTATCGAAGACAGCGGTTCCGAAAAGAACTATTCCAACTATAAAATCTGTGAAAACCTCCTTGCATACATCAACCCCACCGAGGTAACCTCCATCGCAGAAGTCAGAGCACAGACCGAAGCAGGTTATAAATATACCATCGAAGGTATCGTAACCTCCAACGCTTCCGGCTATGATAAAGATACCGCATTCTTCGACTGCATCTATGTTCAGGATCTTACCGGCGGTATCTGCTGCTTCCCTGTTGCAGGAAACTATAAGATCGGCGATAAAGTAAGAGTTACCGGTACCACCGAATTCTATCAGGGTGAACCCGAACTCCAGGTAGCTTCCATCGAAGTTATCGGAACCGGATTTATGGATCCCACCCTTGTAACTGCCGCACAGATCAATGACCGCAGCGCAGAAGGCAAACTTGTAACCCTTACCGGTACAGTTGTTGAATTTGCATACGAAAACGGCCTTGTTCAGACCATCTATGTAAAAGATGCTGAAGGCAACGTTGCAAGAGTATTCATCGACGGTTATATCACCATCGCAGAGGACGTTAAAAACCTTGAAAAAGGCTGCAAGATTACCGTAACCGGTCTTGCTTCCTATGACGATACCTTTAATGCTCCCGAAGGTCCGTTCCCGAGAATCCGTATTCGCAACAGAGCAGATGTTGTATGCGAAAAACAGAACCAGCCTGTTGTTCCCGATAATGATTATGATGATTACAAAGACGAAATCATCATTCAGATTGACAGAGGCGACGAAAAGAACCCCGAAACCGGTGCTCCGATTGAAGGCGGCGCTTCTGTAATCGCAGGAATTGCAGTTCTTTTTGCAGCAGCTTTTGTCCTTGGAAAAAGGAAATAATAAAATCTGCAAAATAGCGCAGTGAGATAAAAAAGAGAAGCTTCCCGAAGAGGGAAGCTTCTCTTTTTTGTATTTATAATGGATTCAATTCTATTGACAAATATTATTAATATATGATATCATATATTAAATTATGAATCTTTAAAAGACGATACAGAGAGATCGGAAAGGTTTGTGTAATAAGTTGTTTTGGTGCTGTATGTTGAAGCTTGCGGTGCCGTAATTTTGTATGCAATCCGCCGGCGAATTCTGCTCGTCTGCGGATTTTTTTGTTTGAAAGGATTTTCAAAAAATGATGAATTCTGATGGAAATAAAAAGGTTATATTCAAGTCCGATTTTGCAGAAAACTGCTTTTTTGCAGAAGTATCCCCTGCAGAAGAGGGTGTTATTTGCGACCTTTCAAAATATGCTGTATTCCCCGGTTTTTGCGATGTGCATGTGCATTTTCGTGAACCGGGGTTTTCTTATAAGGAAACCATAAAAACCGGTTCCATGGCAGCAGCAAAAGGCGGATACACCTCCGTTTGCACCATGCCGAACCTTAATCCGGTTCCGGATTCCCTGGAGCATCTTAAAGAACAGACCGACATCATCGAAAGAGATGCGGTTATCGAGGTTTTGCCCTATGCCGCAATCACCGTTGGAGAAAAAGGCGAGGAGCTTGTTGATATGGAAGCTCTTGCGGATAAAGTAATCGCTTTTTCCGATGACGGTAGAGGCGTTCAGAGCGAAGAGATGATGCGCGAAGCGATGGAAAGAGCAAAAGCTCTTGGAAAAATGATCGTTGCCCATTGTGAGGTAAACGAACTTCTTCGCGGCGGATATATCCACGACGGAGAATATGCAAAGGAGCATGGCCATAGAGGAATCTGTTCCGAAAGCGAATGGAAACAGATAGAGCGCGATCTTCGCCTTGCAAAAGAAATCGGATGCGCATATCATGTCTGCCATATTTCCACAAAGGAAAGCGTTGAAATAATCCGAAAAGCAAAAGCAGAAGGCGTTGACGTAACCTGTGAAACCGGTCCGCATTATCTTGTTATGGATGACAGCGACCTTCAGGAAGAGGGAAGATTCAAGATGAATCCTCCGCTTAGAAGCAGGGAAGACAGAGATGCTCTTATCGAAGGAATCAAGGATGGAACCATCGATATGATTGCAACCGACCATGCACCCCATTCCGCTGAAGAAAAAGCAAAAGGACTTGAAAACAGCCCCTTTGGAATCACCGGAATAGAAACCTGCTTCCCGGTTGTATATACAAAACTTGTTAAAACCGGAATCATCACCCTTGAAAAAGCAATAGAACTTCTTGCAACCAATGCAAGAAAGCGCTTTGGAATAAAACTCGGCAACGATTTTACCGTATGGGATTTGGAGGCTCTTGAAAAAGTTGAGCCGGAAAAATTCATCTCCATGGGAAAAGCAACACCTTTTGAAGGCTGGGAGCTTTTTGGAAAATGCGTTCTTACAGTAAAGGACGGAAAAATTGTTTTTAAATAATTTATATATAACGAAGGAGAGCGAAAAAAGAATGGCAAAAAGAAGTGACATTAAAAAAATCCTTATCATTGGTTCCGGCCCTATCGTAATCGGACAGGCAGCAGAATTTGACTATGCAGGAACCCAGGCATGTCTTGCACTCAGAGAAGAAGGCTATGAGGTTGTTCTTTGTAACAGCAACCCCGCAACCATCATGACTGATACCATCATCGCAGACAAAGTTTATATGGAACCCCTTACCCTCGAATATATTGCAAAAATCATCCGTCATGAAAGACCCGATGCAATCGTTCCCGGAATCGGCGGACAGACCGGTCTTAACCTTGCAATGCAGCTTGAGAAAAAAGGAATCCTTAAAGAATGCCGCGTAAAACTTCTCGGTACCAGCAGCGAAAGTATCGAAAGAGCAGAAGACCGCGAACTCTTTAAAGAACTTTGCCAGTCCATTGGCGAACCCACCATTCCTTCCGAAATCACCTATAACCTCGAAGAAGCAAAAGCAGCAGCAGAGCGCATCGGATATCCCGTTGTTCTTCGTCCTGCATTCACTCTTGGCGGTACCGGCGGCGGCTTTGCATACAGCGAAGAAGAACTTATCGAAATAGGAAGAAACGCATTCAAACTTTCTCCTGTTCACCAGGTTCTTATCGAAAAGAGCGTTAAAGGCTATAAAGAAATCGAATTCGAAGTTATGCGCGACTCCGCAGATAACGCAATCACCATCTGCGGCATGGAAAACGTTGACCCCGTTGGCGTTCATACCGGCGACTCCATCGTTGTTGCACCTATCATGACCCTTTCCGAGCATGACCAGAAAATGCTCAACGATTCCGCAATCAAACTTATTCGTGAACTTAAAATTGAAGGCGGATGCAACGTTCAGTTTGCTCTTAACCCCAATTCTTCCGAATATTATCTTATCGAAGTTAACCCCCGTGTTTCCCGTTCCTCTGCTCTTGCATCCAAAGCAAGCGGCTTCCCCATTGCAAAAGTTACTGCAAAAATTGCAGTCGGCATGACCCTTGATGAAATCGAAATCGCAGGAACCACCGCAAAAACCGAACCCACTCTCGATTACGTTATTGCAAAACTTCCTCGCTTCCCCTTCGATAAATTTGCTTCTGCTCCCAACACCCTCGGAACCCAGATGAAAGCAACCGGCGAAATCATGGGAATCGGTTCCAACCTCGAAGAATGCCTTCTTAAAGGTATCCGTTCTCTTGAAACCGGCGTTTGCCACTTCTATCTTAAAAAATTCGACGGCATGAGCACCGAAGAAATTTATGAATACATCAAACAATTCCGTGATGATAACATCTTCGGTATCGCAGAGCTTCTTCGCCGCGGAGAAAACACCGCAGCAATCCACGAAGTTACCAAAATCACCGAATTCTTCCTTAAAGCTGTTGAAAACATCGTAAAGATGGAAACCAAGCTTAAAGAAAACGAAAAAGATGCAGATGTTCTTCTTGAAGCTAAAAAAATGGGCTTCTCCGATGAATTTATCGCAAAACTCTGGAACTGCAGCGAACTCGACGTATTTAATCAGAGAAAAGCTCTCAACATGTTCCCGGTTTACAGAATGGTAGATACCTTCCATTGCGGAGCATATATCCCTTATTTCTATTCTTCCTATACCGGCGAAAACACCTCTATCGTAACCGATAAAAAGAAGATCATCGTTCTCGGTGCAGGCCCGATCCGTATCGGCCAGGGTGTTGAATTCGACTATTCCACCGTTCATGCAGTAACCACCATTAAAAAATCCGGTTACGAGGCAATTATTATCAACAACAACCCCGAAACCGTTTCCACCGACTATACCACCAGCGATAAGCTCTATTTTGAGCCTCTTACTCCCGAAGATGTTATGAACATCATCGAACTCGAAAAACCGGAAGGTGTAATCGCTTCTCTTGGCGGCCAGACTGCAATCAACCTTGCAGAACCGCTCCGTGACAGAGGCGTAAAAATCATCGGTACCGACTGCGACGCAATCGAAAGAGCAGAAAACCGCGACAGCTTTGAAAAAATCCTTGAAGAACTCCAGATTCCTCAGCCTAAAGGCAAAGCTGTTACCAATATCGAAGACGGATGCAAAGCTGCAGCAGAAATCGGTTATCCCGTTCTTGTAAGACCTTCCTTCGTTCTTGGCGGAAGAGCAATGCAGATCGTTGCAACCGAAGAACAGCTTCGCCAGTACCTCAGAACCGCAGTTGAACTCGGCGAAGACAAACCCGTTCTTGTAGATAAATACATCTCCGGTAAAGAAGTCGAAGTTGATGCAATCTGCGACGGAATCGATGTATTCGTACCCGGCATTATGGAACTTGTTGAAAGAACCGGTATCCACTCCGGCGACTCCATCAGCGTATATCCCGCATTCAGCATTTCCGATAAAGTAAAAGGCACCATTCTTCAGTATGCAAAGAAACTCGGTCTCGGAATCGGCATCATCGGTCTTTATAACATTCAGTTCATCGTTGATGAGCATGACGATGTTTACATCATCGAGGTTAACCCCCGTTCTTCCAGAACCGTTCCTTTCCTCTCCAAATCCACCGGTTACAGCCTTGCAGATATCGCAACCGAAGTAATTCTTGGAAAGAGCCTTAAAGAACAGGGCATCTTCGGAATTTATCCGGACGAAAAGAAGAGATGGTACGTAAAAGTTCCGGTATTCTCCTTCAATAAGATTCACGGACTTGACGCATATCTCTCTCCCGAAATGAAATCCACCGGTGAAGCAATCGGCTATGACGATAAACTTAACCGCGCACTTTATAAAGCACTTCAGGCTTCCGGAATGCACCTCCAGAACTACGGAACCATTTTTGCAACCATCGCAGATAAAGATAAAGAGGAAGCTCTTCCCCTTATCCGCCGCTTCTATGACCTCGGTTTCAACATCGAAGCAACCGCAGGTACCGCAAAATTCCTTAAAGAAAACGGAATCCGCACCCACGTTCTTCATAAGATCAGCGAAGGCAACGAAGAGATCCGCGATTCTCTCCGCCAGGGCCACATCGCTTACGTAATCAACACCCGCGACGTTGCCGCTGTCGGTTCCGAATATGACGGCCAGCTTATCCGCAACTATGCGATCGAAAACAACGTTTCCGTTTTCACCGCACTCGATACCGTAAAAGTTCTTCTTGACGTTCTTGAAGAAACCACCCTTTGCATCTCCACCATAGATTCTTAAGGAGGAAATATGAGACAGCTGCTTTTTGAAATCAAAGAAAACAGACCCCTTACAAAGGACATTATGGAAATGGTCCTTGCGGGTGATACTTCCGATATCACCCGCCCCGGTCAGTTTGTAAATATCAAACTCGACGGACTTTATCTCCGCCGCCCCATCTCTATCTGCGACGCAGAAGAAGGAAAACTCACCCTTATCTAT
>JAFYOZ010000063.1 GCA_017547705.1 Oscillospiraceae bacterium | reverse complement strand
TTTCCTTGCATCATCCATAATTGAACTTGTGTCTGAACGCATGGCGATAGAAAACTTTATCCGCAACGTAAGCGATAAGTTTGAAGAGGCATATAATATCAAATTGCAGCCCCTGCTTTGCGAAAATTTTGATGATGCATATACCACCATCAGAAAGCAGGAAGAGTATAACGAAAAAATCCGTGAAAGCGAATTCTGTTTTTTCATTTTCTTTACAAAAGTCGGAGAATACACCCGTGAGGAATTTGACGTAGCGAGAGAGCAGTTTGAAAAAACAGGCATTTACACATATCTCAAGATTATAGGGGACGGCACCGGGGCGGATAGTCTGTATGCCTTTGTGGAAGAGTTGGAGAAAACGTTCGGACGCCACTACGACACCTCTTCTCGCATTGACATCATTAAACTCCGTGTTTTGCTCAGTCTTAAACTCGAAGAAATGGAGTTTATCGAAATAAAGGCGAAAGACGAAGAGTGCGTTGTAGAGGGGAAGAAAATTATTCCTCTGGACGACGTGACGGAATTTGCCGATAGTGTAGGATTTTATTATGAGATCCAAGACCAATGGGACGCAATGAAGGTTTTGTTCAGTAGGAATATGGACGTCTATGAAAGTCTTACATTCAGAAAAACTGACAGATATAGTCCTGATTTGGCTATGCGTTACAACAATGCAGGAATTTTTTATGCTGACCAAGGACAGTCGGATAAAGCGGAATGGTATTTGCTTAAGGCGATGTGCATAAGGGAAAAACTTGCATCCGAAAATCCGGGCAGACATAACCCTAATTTGGCCTTGGCCATGAGTTACAACAATGCAGGAGTTTTTTATGGCATCCAAGGACGGCTGGATAAGGCGGAAGAGTATTACCTTAAGGCAATAAGCATCCATGAAAAACTCGCGGATGAGAATCCGGGCAGATACAGCGACAATCTGGCTGTAATTTGCAACCGTATAGGAAAATTTTATACTGACCAAGGACGATGGGATAAAGCGGAAGAGTTTTTGCTTAAGATGATAGGTATCTATGAAAAACTCGCATCCGAAAATCCGGGCAGATATAACCCTGATTTGGCAGGTAGTTACAATAATGCAGGAATTGTTTATTCTGACCAAGGAATATGGGATAAAGCGGAGGAGTATTACCTTAAGGCGATGTGCATAAGGGAAAAACTCGCAGATGAGAATCCGAAGAGATATACCCCTGATTTGGCAGATAGTTACAACAATGTAGGAAGTTTTTATAAAGACCAGGGACAAACGGATACGGCGGAAGAGTATCACCTTAAGGCGATAAGCATAAGGGAAAAACTCGCAGATGAGAATCCGAAGAGATATACCCCCGGTTTAGCTGCAAGTTATTTCAATTATGCTAATTTGAAAAAAAGCAAGGATTTGCAAAAAAAGGCACTCGCGCTTGCAAAAACACAACCTGACCACCCGATATGCAAGAAAATCATAGCCGCACTTGAGTAAAAATAAAAAGAGGTTGATACATATGAAAAAAATTAATATTTTCCTTGCATCATCCATAATTGAACTTGTGTCTGAACGCATGGCGATAGAAAACTTTATCCGCAACGTAAGCGATAAGTTTGAAGAGGCATATAATATCAAATTGCAGCCCCTGCTTTGCGAAAATTTTGATGATGCAT
>JAFYOZ010000062.1 GCA_017547705.1 Oscillospiraceae bacterium | reverse complement strand
AACTTCCTTGGTTGGGCAAAAGATAAGGCAGCAACCGTGGCTGAATATACCGACGGCCAGATTGTAAGCAAGCTTTCTGCGAAAGCAAATGATGAAGTTCATCTCTATGCAGTTTGGGCAATTCAGGAATATAACATTATTTATGAGAACATGGAAGGCGCAGAAAATGCTTCTGATAACCCCACCAAGTTCAGCGCAGAAAATAATGTTATCACTCTCCATGACCCGAGCAAAACCGGTTACACCTTTGAAGGCTGGTTCACCGATCCCACATTTGAGCATGAAGTTTCCGGAACCATCACTCTTGAGGCATCTCACGACTGGATCTTCTATGCAAAATGGAGCGTAAACCAGTATGTAATCACTTTCGACAGCTGTCTTGGCGAATCTGTTCCCAAAGACTCCATGCTTATGACTTATGACGTTGCCGCAAACCTTACTCTCATAAGCGAAATGAACTTCAGCAACCCCGGTTATACTTTTAAAGGCTGGGCAACTGAAAAAGGCGGCGAAGTTGTTTATACCGACGGCCAGAATGTAATTAACCTTGTTGAAGAAGGCGGAATCACCCTTTACGCTGTTTGGGAACTCAATGTTTTCACCATCACCTATGACATCGGTGTTGGCGGCGAAAGTCATTCCAACCCCACCCAATATAGTTTTGAAGATGATGACATCATTCTTAAAGCACCTGTTGCAATAGAAGGCTTCCAGTTCCTCGGCTGGTATGAAGGCGATACCAAAGTAACCGAAATCGTTAAAGGAACTCAGAGAGACTTTAATCTTGTTGCAAGATGGGCACACGGCGGTATCTTCTCGCTCTCTAAACCCTCTTACGCAAGAATTTCTGATGGCTATGAAGTAAGGTTTACTGTAACAAGAACCATTCCGGAAGGTGCTGTTGCAACGACCAACCCGCAGACCGTTTACTACAGAACTCTTAACGGCACCGCATACGGCACCACCGTTGCTGTTGACCAGAACGGCGAGCACGATGATTATCACTTCCTCCATGTTGGCGGACCGCAGGTATTCCTTACCTTTAACCAGAATGATACAGAAAAGACCTTTAAAGTTATTGAATGGGACTGCGAGACTTATGGTAATATGGTCGCAGGTATGCGTACTTCGGGAAGCGAACAGCGTTATTATTTCGTTGAAATCAACAACGTAGTTGATACCGTTGGCGGATGTGTAGGTTCCATTGATGAGAACAACGACAGAAGAAAGATGGTTGTTGATGATATTGCGAATAAAAATGGAATTCTTAAATCCAATCTCTTTGATTCTGTAACCGATAGCTTTTCCGGTGAATTTACCGTAGATGATGCAGGTTTCCATTCTGAGGGAAAAAACAACCCCTATAAAGAATTGCATACGGATAATAAACTTACAAGCGGATACTATATCCAGAAATATATGAATGCAATCGGTGCAAAAGCAGTTGCTTCGATCAGCATGGATGTCAGAGAAGTGGATGACGCTTACCAGTATATAAAAATCTGGAGAAGCAGCAGTACTGGCGCCAAGGTACTTATGGATTACTATAAGTTTGAAATTAATCCTGGCGATAAAGATACCAAATGGTACACCCTGAATCTTCCTTGCGGAACAAACACAAATAAAGGCGGTCTTCAGGTTGACGTAGCAGACCACAGCTGGACGCTTTATAACGGCAAAGCTGAATTTGATCCTGAATATAGTTACATTATCGAATTTGATGCTTCCGGTTCAAGTGGCAGTGACGAGTGGAAAGTTAAAAACCTCACCGCAAAATTTGAATATATCCGTACGAAGGATATTGCACAGGTCGGCGTTGCTCCTATGGCAGACGGAATTTATCATGAAGGCGATGAAATTTATATCACTGTTATTTATAATGATATTATTTCCAGAGCAAATGTAACCAACGCTTCTCTTAAAACCATAAGCGGAGTTAACATTAAGGACGTTAAATACGAAAGCGGTATTGGTACCAATACAATCGTATTTAAGGCAACTGTTTCCAGTGATTTTGAAATCACTCCTGACCTTAACAACACCCTTGTTAACAGCAAACCCGCAAAAAATACAACTGTTTATCGCATTGGCGAATAAACTTAAAAAAGGCGCCTTTTAAAGGCGCCTTTTTTGTGATATAATAAACCTATGAAAAAGATTATCTTTATAATATTAATACTATTATTTATAACAGCCTGCAGGGCTGAAGATCCAAATATTGAACCAACCGTTTCCGAAGAGCCGAAAGAGGTCAGAATCGCGGTGATTGATACGGGCTTTTCGCCGAAGGCAATCCCGGCGGAAAATACCCTTCCCGGAAAAAACTATCTCTATCCGGAACTTTCCACCGATGATACCTATGGCCACGGAACAGCGATCGCATCTATTATTCTGCGCCATTCGCCAAAGGCGCTTCTGGTGCCCCTTATAAGCAACGTTTTTGAGGATAACAAAATCCGCCAGGTCGATAACGAAGTTTTTGCACAGATGATTACAGAGGCTGTGGATGTTTATAACTGCGATATCATCAACATAAGCGCAGGACTTATCCTCGATAAGGAATCCGTAAGAAAAGCCTGCGAATATGCCTATGAAAAAGGCGTTTTAATAGTTGCATCCGCAGGAAACGATTATGATATAAACCCCGGCGCAAAATATTATCCCGCCGGATACGAAAAAGTTCTTGCTGTTGGCGCGCTTAATATTGACGGAACAAAAATCGCCGATTTTTCTCAAAGAGGGGATTGGGTCGATGTTTATGCCGTTGGAGAAGATGTTATAATCGGAACCCTTAGCGGAAACGAAAGAACCAGCAGCGGAAGTTCCTATTCCGCCGCAAAGGTTACTGCTTTTGCTGCGAATATCCTTATGGAAAACCCGGATATAACCGTTGAGGAACTTTGGAAGATGACCGTTGAGGAAATCGAAAAAGAAATACCGTAAAAAATTTTTTAGCGGAGAGAAAATCTCCGCTTTTTTCTTTGTTTTTTAAAAAAATTTAATCCGGAGCAAGGTTCGTTTCCCTTGTAATAATGCGGTTTTTATGGTAAAATTATTAATTGTCTTAAATTATTACTGGAGGAATATAAATGCCCACTATTCAAGAAGAAATCTCCCGCCGCAGGACTTTTGCGATAATCTCGCACCCTGACGCAGGTAAAACAACCCTTACCGAAAAATTCCTGCTCTATGGCGGTGCAATCGCCCAGGCAGGTGAAGTTAAAGGCAAAAAAGCAAAAGCCGCAACCTCCGACTGGATGGAAATTGAAAAACAGCGCGGAATTTCCGTTACTTCCTCCGTTATGCAGTTCCAGCACAGCGGCTATTGCATCAACATCCTCGATACCCCCGGACATCAGGACTTCTCCGAGGATACTTACCGTACCCTTATGGCTGCAGACTCCGCAGTAATGGTAATCGACGGTGCAAAAGGCGTTGAACCCCAGACCAGAAAGCTCTTCAAGGTTTGCTCCATGCGCCATATCCCGATTTTTACCTTCATCAACAAAATGGACCGTGAAACAAAAGACCCCTTCGATCTTTGTGAAGAAGTTGAACGCGAACTTGGAATCGATACCTATGCCATGAACTGGCCCATCGGTTCCGGCAAGGAGTTCCAGGGTGTTTATGACCGCGAAAAGAAAAGCATCCTTTTCTTTGGCGATGAGGGCAAGGGAAGAAAATCCTCTTCCGTAGAAATCGAGCTCGATAATCCGGAAGTTGCAGATTATCTTGGAGAAAAAGGCTGGGAACAGATTCGCGATGACGTTGAACTTCTTGGCGCAGGAAGAGATTTTGATATGGAAGCTGTTCAGAACGGAACTTTAAGCCCTGTTTTCTTCGGTTCTGCTCTTACCACTTTTGGTGTTGAACCTTTCCTCGAAGCATTTCTTAATATGACCACTGCTCCTCTTGCAAGAACTTCCGATGAGGGTGTTATTGACCCCATGGAAGAGGAGTTTTCTGCATTCGTATTCAAGATTCAGGCAAACATGAACAAAGCACACCGCGACCGTCTTGCATTTATGAGAATTTGCTCCGGTAAATTTGAACGTGATGCAGAGGTTTATCATGTTCAGGGCGGAAAGAAAATGCGTCTTTCCCAGCCGCAGCAGATTATGGCAGCAGAGCGCGAAATCGTTCAGGAAGCTTATGCCGGCGATATCATCGGCGTTTTCGATCCGGGCGTTTTCTCCATCGGAGATACCATCACCATGCCCGGAAAAAAATTCCGCTATTCCGGAATCCCGACCTTTGAACCGGAGCACTTTATGTCTGTCCGTCCGAAGGACACCATGAAGAGAAAACAGTTCGTAAAAGGTATCGAACAGATTGCACAGGAAGGTGCGATCCAGATATTCAAAGTTCCCGGATACGGTATGGAAGAAGCTATTATCGGCGTAGTAGGTACCCTTCAGTTTGACGTTTTCCGTTACCGTATGCTCAATGAATACGGCGTTGAACTTTATATGAGTCCTCTTCCTTACGAACATCTTCGCTTTATTCTCGAATGCCCCTGCCCTGTTAAGGAGCTCGACCTTGCTAACGGAACCAAGGTTCTTGAAGATTACCGCGGTCACAACGTTCTTGTTTTCAGCGGAATCTGGGCGCTTAACTATATGATGAAGCAGAACCCGGGACTTGTTGTTTCCGAAGAACTTCGAGTATAATTTAATAAAAAAACAAAAGCGGCACTTTTTAAAAAGTGCCGCTTTTGTTTTTTTATTAAATTATACTCGAAGTTCTTCGGAAACAACAAGTCCCGGGTTCTGCTTCATCATATAGTTAAGCGCCCAGATTCCGCTGAAAACAAGAACGTTGTGACCGCGGTAATCTTCAAGAACCTTGGTTCCGTTAGCAAGGTCGAGCTCCTTAACAGGGCAGGGGCATTCGAGAATAAAGCGAAGATGTTCGTAAGGAAGAGGACTCATATAAAGTTCAACGCCGTATTCATTGAGCATACGGTAACGGAAAACGTCAAACTGAAGGGTACCTACTACGCCGATAATAGCTTCTTCCATACCGTATCCGGGAACTTTGAATATCTGGATCGCACCTTCCTGTGCAATCTGTTCGATACCTTTTACGAACTGTTTTCTCTTCATGGTGTCCTTCGGACGGACAGACATAAAGTGCTCCGGTTCAAAGGTCGGGATTCCGGAATAGCGGAATTTTTTTCCGGGCATGGTGATGGTATCTCCGATGGAGAAAACGCCCGGATCGAAAACGCCGATGATATCGCCGGCATAAGCTTCCTGAACGATTTCGCGCTCTGCTGCCATAATCTGCTGCGGCTGGGAAAGACGCATTTTCTTTCCGCCCTGAACATGATAAACCTCTGCATCACGTTCAAATTTACCGGAGCAAATTCTCATAAATGCAAGACGGTCGCGGTGTGCTTTGTTCATGTTTGCCTGAATCTTGAATACGAATGCAGAAAACTCCTCTTCCATGGGGTCAATAACACCCTCATCGGAAGTTCTTGCAAGAGGAGCAGTGGTCATATTAAGAAATGCTTCGAGGAAAGGTTCAACACCAAAAGTGGTAAGAGCAGAACCGAAGAAAACAGGGCTTAAAGTTCCGTTCTGAACAGCTTCCATATCAAAATCTCTTCCTGCGCCAAGAAGTTCAACGTCATCGCGAATCTGTTCCCAGCCTTTTTCTCCAAGATAATCTGCAACTTCCGGATTATCGAGCTCGATTTCTACGGAAGAGGATTTTCTTCCCTTGCCCTCATCGCCAAAGAAAAGGATGCTTTTCTTTTCGCGGTCATAAACACCCTGGAACTCCTTGCCGGAACCGATGGGCCAGTTCATGGCATAGGTATCGATTCCAAGTTCGCGTTCAACTTCTTCACAAAGATCGAAGGGGTCTTTTGTTTCACGGTCCATTTTGTTGATGAAGGTAAAAATCGGGATATGGCGCATGGAGCAAACCTTGAAGAGCTTTCTGGTCTGGGGTTCAACGCCTTTTGCACCGTCGATTACCATTACTGCGGAGTCTGCAGCCATAAGGGTACGGTAAGTATCCTCGGAGAAGTCCTGATGTCCGGGGGTATCGAGGATGTTGATGCAATAGCCGCTGTGCTGGAACTGCATAACGGAGGAAGTAACGGAAATTCCGCGCTGTTTTTCAATTTCCATCCAGTCGGAGGTTGCGGCTTTTGCTTTTTTGCCTTTAACTTCACCTGCCTGGGCGATTGCACCGCCATAGAGCAGGAATTTTTCGGTAAGGGTTGTTTTACCTGCGTCAGGGTGCGAGATTATCGCAAAAGTCCTGCGGCGGGAGATTTCTTCTTGAATAGTGGGCATTTATATTCCTCCAGTAATAATTTAAGACAATTAATAATTTTACCATAAAAACCGCATTATTACAAGGGAAACGAACCTTGCTCCGGATTAAATTTTTTTAAAAAACAAAGAAAAAAGCGGAGATTTTCTCTCCGCTAAAAAATTTTTTACGGTATTTCTTTTTCGATTTCCTCAACGGTCATCTTCCAAAGTTCCTCAACGGTTATATCCGGGTTTTCCATAAGGATATTCGCAGCAAAAGCAGTAACCTTTGCGGCGGAATAGGAACTTCCGCTGCTGGTTCTTTCGTTTCCGCTAAGGGTTCCGATTATAACATCTTCTCCAACGGCATAAACATCGACCCAATCCCCTCTTTGAGAAAAATCGGCGATTTTTGTTCCGTCAATATTAAGCGCGCCAACAGCAAGAACTTTTTCGTATCCGGCGGGATAATATTTTGCGCCGGGGTTTATATCATAATCGTTTCCTGCGGATGCAACTATTAAAACGCCTTTTTCATAGGCATATTCGCAGGCTTTTCTTACGGATTCCTTATCGAGGATAAGTCCTGCGCTTATGTTGATGATATCGCAGTTATAAACATCCACAGCCTCTGTAATCATCTGTGCAAAAACTTCGTTATCGACCTGGCGGATTTTGTTATCCTCAAAAACGTTGCTTATAAGGGGCACCAGAAGCGCCTTTGGCGAATGGCGCAGAATAATAGATGCGATCGCTGTTCCGTGGCCATAGGTATCATCGGTGGAAAGTTCCGGATAGAGATAGTTTTTTCCGGGAAGGGTATTTTCCGCCGGGATTGCCTTCGGCGAAAAGCCCGTATCAATCACCGCGATTCTGACCTCTTTCGGCTCTTCGGAAACGGTTGGTTCAATATTTGGATCTTCAGCCCTGCAGGCTGTTATAAATAATAGTATTAATATTATAAAGATAATCTTTTTCATAGGTTTATTATATCACAAAAAAGGCGCCTTTAAAAGGCGCCTTTTTTAAGTTTATTCGCCAATGCGATAAACAGTTGTATTTTTTGCGGGTTTGCTGTTAACAAGGGTGTTGTTAAGGTCAGGAGTGATTTCAAAATCACTGGAAACAGTTGCCTTAAATACGATTGTATTGGTACCAATACCGCTTTCGTATTTAACGTCCTTAATGTTAACTCCGCTTATGGTTTTAAGAGAAGCGTTGGTTACATTTGCTCTGGAAATAATATCATTATAAATAACAGTGATATAAATTTCATCGCCTTCATGATAAATTCCGTCTGCCATAGGAGCAACGCCGACCTGTGCAATATCCTTCGTACGGATATATTCAAATTTTGCGGTGAGGTTTTTAACTTTCCACTCGTCACTGCCACTTGAACCGGAAGCATCAAATTCGATAATGTAACTATATTCAGGATCAAATTCAGCTTTGCCGTTATAAAGCGTCCAGCTGTGGTCTGCTACGTCAACCTGAAGACCGCCTTTATTTGTGTTTGTTCCGCAAGGAAGATTCAGGGTGTACCATTTGGTATCTTTATCGCCAGGATTAATTTCAAACTTATAGTAATCCATAAGTACCTTGGCGCCAGTACTGCTGCTTCTCCAGATTTTTATATACTGGTAAGCGTCATCCACTTCTCTGACATCCATGCTGATCGAAGCAACTGCTTTTGCACCGATTGCATTCATATATTTCTGGATATAGTATCCGCTTGTAAGTTTATTATCCGTATGCAATTCTTTATAGGGGTTGTTTTTTCCCTCAGAATGGAAACCTGCATCATCTACGGTAAATTCACCGGAAAAGCTATCGGTTACAGAATCAAAGAGATTGGATTTAAGAATTCCATTTTTATTCGCAATATCATCAACAACCATCTTTCTTCTGTCGTTGTTCTCATCAATGGAACCTACACATCCGCCAACGGTATCAACTACGTTGTTGATTTCAACGAAATAATAACGCTGTTCGCTTCCCGAAGTACGCATACCTGCGACCATATTACCATAAGTCTCGCAGTCCCATTCAATAACTTTAAAGGTCTTTTCTGTATCATTCTGGTTAAAGGTAAGGAATACCTGCGGTCCGCCAACATGGAGGAAGTGATAATCATCGTGCTCGCCGTTCTGGTCAACAGCAACGGTGGTGCCGTATGCGGTGCCGTTAAGAGTTCTGTAGTAAACGGTCTGCGGGTTGGTCGTTGCAACAGCACCTTCCGGAATGGTTCTTGTTACAGTAAACCTTACTTCATAGCCATCAGAAATTCTTGCGTAAGAGGGTTTAGAGAGCGAGAAGATACCGCCGTGTGCCCATCTTGCAACAAGATTAAAGTCTCTCTGAGTTCCTTTAACGATTTCGGTTACTTTGGTATCGCCTTCATACCAGCCGAGGAACTGGAAGCCTTCTATTGCAACAGGTGCTTTAAGAATGATGTCATCATCTTCAAAACTATATTGGGTGGGGTTGGAATGACTTTCGCCGCCAACACCGATGTCATAGGTGATGGTGAAAACATTGAGTTCCCAAACAGCGTAAAGGGTGATTCCGCCTTCTTCAACAAGGTTAATTACATTCTGGCCGTCGGTATAAACAACTTCGCCGCCTTTTTCAGTTGCCCAGCCTTTAAAAGTATAACCGGGGTTGCTGAAGTTCATTTCGCTTATGAGAGTAAGGTTTGCGGCAACGTCATAAGTCATAAGCATGGAGTCTTTGGGAACAGATTCGCCAAGACAGCTGTCGAAAGTGATTACATACTGGTTTACGCTCCATTTTGCATAGAAGATCCAGTCGTGAGATGCCTCAAGAGTGATGGTTCCGGAAACTTCATGCTCAAATGTGGGATCGGTGAACCAGCCTTCAAAGGTGTAACCGGTTTTGCTCGGGTCATGGAGAGTGATAACATTATTTTCTGCGCTGAACTTGGTGGGGTTATCAGAAGCATTTTCTGCGCCTTCCATGTTCTCATAAATAATGTTATATTCCTGAATTGCCCAAACTGCATAGAGATGAACTTCATCATTTGCTTTCGCAGAAAGCTTGCTTACAATCTGGCCGTCGGTATATTCAGCCACGGTTGCTGCCTTATCTTTTGCCCAACCAAGGAAGTT
>JAFYOZ010000061.1 GCA_017547705.1 Oscillospiraceae bacterium | reverse complement strand
CGTTAAAGCAGACGTTCAGGGTTCTGTTGAAGCAGTTCGCCAGTCCCTCGAAAAAATCTCTAACGAGGAAGTCCGCGTAAGAGTAATCCACGGCGCAGTTGGCGCAGTTAACGAATCCGACGTTATGCTTGCACAGGTTTCTAACGCAATCATCGTTGGCTTCAACGTTCGTCCCGAAACCACCGCAAGAGATACCGCAGAGCGCGAAGGCGTTGATATCCGTCTTTACAGAATCATCTACGATGCAATCGAAGAGATCGAATCTGCAATGAAAGGTATGCTTGCTCCCAAATTCCGCGACGTTGACCTTGGCCGTGCAGAAATCCGCCAGGTTTATAAAATTTCCAACGTTGGTACTGTTGCAGGCTGCTATGTTCTTGAAGGCAAAATCGCAAGAAACGCAAATATCCGCGTAGTTCGCGACGGTATTATCATTGCTGATGATAAACTTTCCAGCCTTAAACGTTTCAAAGATGACGTTAAAGAGGTTGCTTCCGGTTATGAATGCGGTATGACTCTTACCAAGTTCAACGACATTAAAGAAGGCGACATTTTCGAAGCATACATCGTTGAAGAATATCGCGATAACTAAGGCGGAGGAAATATGGCAGGATTTAAACTTAACAGAACAAGCGAGGATATCCGCAGAGAGCTGATGGATATCCTCCGCAGCATGAAAGACCCGAGAATTTCCGGCGGCATGATCAGCGTTGTGCGCATCGATCTTACCAACGATCTTTCCCACTGCAAAGTTTTTATAAGCTCTCTCGAAGGTATGGAAAAGGCAAAAGAAGCCGTAAAAGTCCTTACTAAAGCAGGCGGTTTTATCCGCCACGAAATGATGATGCGCCTTGAACTTAGAAAAGTTCCGGAATTCCATTTTATTCCGGACGATTCTATCGAATACAGCGCAGGAATCCAGAAAATCCTTCGCGAAATCGGCGAGGAATAATTTATACGAAAGGAGAAAACGATATGAAGCTGGACGTAAAACAATGCTGTGAAGAACTCAGAAACATGGAAGATATTGCAATACTTTGCCACCGCAATCCGGACGGAGATACCCTCGGTGCCGGTTTTGCGCTTCATTATATCCTTGCTCAGCTTGGAAAAAGAAGCAGAGTTTTGTGCCATGATGTTATTCCGGCCCAGTATTCATATCTGCTCCTGGATTATAAAGAAGAGGATTTTGAACCGAAGGCTGTTGTTGCGGTGGATATTGCCGATGAACAGCTTTTTGGAAAAAATCTTGAAGAATACTGTGGAAAGGTCGATCTTTGCATCGACCACCACGGTTCTAATAAACTCTATGCAAAGGATTGGATAGTTTGGGAAGATGCCGCCGCAACCTGCGAAGTTATGGAGGAAATCTGCAACGGATTTCCCGAAGTTAAGCTTACAAAGATTATTGCGGACTGTATCTATACCGGAATTTCGACGGATACCGGTTGCTTCCGTTATTCCAACACAACGGAAAAAACCCATGCCGCCGCAGGAAGAATGTTCCTTGCCGGATGCGATTTTGTGATGATAAACCGCGCAATGTTCGAGGTTAAATCTTTCTCAAGAATCGCAATCGAAAGGGAAGTGCTCAACACCATCGAGTTCCATTTTGATAAGCGCTGTGCTCTTGGATATATCACAAAAGATATGCTTACAAAAACCGGCGCAATTGAAGCAGAGCTTGAAGGCGTTGCCGCAATGCCAAGAGAAATCGAGGGAGTCGAAATCGGTCTTACCCTTCGCCAAAGGGATAACGGATACAAAATTTCCGTCAGAACCGGCGAAGAGGTCGATGCTTCCGAAATTTGTGCAAAACTCGGTGGCGGCGGACATCGCTGCGCCGCAGGATGTTTTGTTGAAGGCGACCTGGAAAAGGCAAAGTCCGTAATCCTTGGCGTAGTTGGAGAGGTTATTGAAAAGGAGAATTGCCAATGAGCGGAATTCTTCCGGTAAAAAAGCCCCAGGGTTTTACCTCTTTTGACGTTATAGGAAAGCTCCGTGGCGTTACAAAAACGCGAAAAATCGGACATTCAGGAACTCTTGACCCTATGGCAACGGGCGTTTTGCCGCTTTTTTTTGGCGGCGCAACAAAATGTTGTGATATTCTTCCGAACGGAGATAAAAAATACGTTGCGGATTTAAAATTCGGAATCGTAACGGATACGCAGGATACAACAGGAAAGATTCTTTCCGAATGTGAAAGCCATGTTACAAAAACGGATTTTATTGCCGTTATGGAGGGATTCATCGGAAAGCAGCTTCAGCTTCCTCCGATGTATTCCGCCGTTAAAATCAACGGAAGACCCCTTTATGACCTTGCAAGGGAAGGCAAAACCGTTGAACGTGCTCAAAAAGAGATAGAGGTTTATGAGATAAATCTTCTTGATTTTGATGAGCATGCTCAAACCGCAAGAATCGAGGTTTCCTGCGGAAAGGGAACTTTTATCCGAACCCTTATCAACGATATGGGCGAAAAACTCGGCTGCGGAGCCGCCATGAGTTCTCTTGAACGTACTGCGGCATGCGGTTTTGATATTTCCGAATGTTACACCATTTCCGAAATCGAGGAAATGATGAAAGAGGGAACCTTTGAACAGCATCTTATACCCATTGAGAGGCTTTTCGAGAGTCTTCCAAGGCTTGTTCTTGATGACTTCGATAAAAGACTTTACCGTAGCGGAGTTCCGCTGGAGCTTCAAAAAAGAGGCTGGGGCGGAATCGAAGGCGATATCGCTGTTTTTGATGAGAGCGGAATGCTCCTAGGCCTTTCCTATATGGACGAAGAAGCAAACGAGCTTAAACTTAAAAAGATGCTTAATACCGATAAATGATAAAACCCCTGTGTGCTCAAAAGAGCACACAGGGGTTCTTTTATAAGTCTTTCTGTTCCCATATTAGAGGAGGCAATAAAAAAAGACGAGGCCGAAGCCTCGTCTTTTTATTTATCAAATAGTTAAATTATTTGATGTTGTGGTAACCAGCATATTCAGATACGAAACCGTATTTGAAACCGAGAACGTTGTTTTCAGCATCTGCTGCAGTTTTTACTGCGAAGGTGTTGATGATTTCTTCGGTGGTCATTGCGTTGTCGATCATGTACTGGAGCTGTGCTTCGTTGTCTTCGTTTCTGAAGAGAAGTTCAGAATCTTTGCCGTATCTCATAGTTTTGTCGGAGTTACGGAGACCACGGAGACCGTATTCGTCACGACCCTGGAGAACGTAGTAGGTATCGCCTGCTGCGTTTGCAGTTGCAAGGTCATAACCAAGGGTATCTCTCTGGTAAACAGCGAGTTCAGCGATAACGCCGCCGCCGTCGGTAACTTTACGAGATGCGCGGTTGAAGTTGATAACGAGTTTGAGGTTTGCGTACTCAGTGCAGAAGTTGAAGTCGCCGGTGGAATCCATGAAGCCAGCGAGAGGACCTACACCATAGTAAGGCCAGATTGCTGCGTTGATAGCATAAACTTTACCAACACCCTGGGTCTGTGCGCCGAGAGCAAGGTTATCTTTCTCCCATTCGCCGTCAACTACTTTCCAGCCATAGCCGGTTTCGTAGTCGTATGCGTTAACATATTTGCCTTCTTCATCAAGAACACGAGCCATAGCGATAACGCCGGTTACATATTCACGGAGGCCGAATGCGTCAACAGCAGCACGGATAGGATCGATTGCGGATGCAGAGCATACCCAAACATCGATGCCGTTTGCGTCGAGAACTCTGTAGAGTTCCTGGAGGTTTTCAGATACGCCGGTACCGGAAGTCCAAGTGTAGGATACAGGACCTACTTTGGTGCCTTCGCCAGCAGTTTCCCAAGTTACTTCGGAGGTTTCAACAGAACCGTAAAGGGTATGAGATGCATAAGCAAGATCATAAACTTCCTGTTCGGTCATGCCGGTGAACCAATAAAGTACCCAAGGATATGCAACTGCAGGGGATTCTGCATCAT
>JAFYOZ010000060.1 GCA_017547705.1 Oscillospiraceae bacterium | reverse complement strand
GAATTTTATCCCATTTTGGAGGATTTTATATTTAAATGAATTATATAGAAGTAATGGAAAAATGCGAAAAATATATTGAGGAACATCTTGAATATCCGCCAACGGCAATGGAACTTGCGGAATATTCCGGATATTCGCTCTATCATTTCTGCCACCTTTTCAGCGCACATTTCGGAATTTCCGTCGGGGAATATATAAAGCGCAAAAAACTCGAAAAAGCCGCAGAAAACATTGCCGGCGGAATGAGCATCACCGAAACCGCTTTAAGAGCGGGTTACGATACCCCTTCCGGTTTTGCAAAAGCCTTCCGCAAGGAATTCGGCACAAATGCTTCCGAATACAGAAGAAATCTTGTGAAAGAAGATGAAAAAATGAACCCGGAAATCATTAAAAAAGAGGCTTTTTCCGCCGTTGGATATTGCATAATTCCCCCAGAAGAAATTTCTGCAGATGAGCACGGCGCTTATTGGAAGAACATCGATTTTACAAGATATCCCGCATATCCGGAAGAACTCGAAGACTGCGGCGAAGTTGCCGCCTGGATTCACCCGGAAGAAAAAAGCGGCGAACTGAGCTATTTCTTTGGATTTGAAACCGAATGCACCTCCGTTCCGGAAGGATTTATCACAATCGAAGTTCCGGCAGCAAAATATGCTGTTTTTGAATCTTCCGTTTCCGTTTTCTCCGAAAACCTTCCGGAAGAACTCAACAAACTTTGGAAAAACATCTTTGACGAATGGCTTCCCCGTTCCGAAAAATCTTTTGACGAAGAAAAAATGTGCTTCGAATTTTATAAAGGCGAAAAAGTTTTTGTTTATATTCCAATTAAATAAATCTCCCGTTTTTTCCTCGTAATAACAAAAAACAACCCCCGTGCTCATTTGAGCACGGGGGTTTTATTTGAGCATAAACACTCAGATTTTCTTTTGGGCTTCACAATAAACACAGCGGCAGATGCCGTTTTCTTTATCGGTATAGCGGAAAACATGGTCAATTTCCTGTTCAACAGAAGTTATGCAGCGAGGATTTTCGCAGAAAACTTTGTTGACGATTTTCTCTTCATGCTCATCGTGCTCATCAGCGCAGCAAAGCATCGGAGTTTCCGCAAGGAGCTTAAGAATAAGGGCCATTCTGATAAATTTTCCGCAAAGAGCCTGATCAAAATAACAAGCTCTGGGGTCATCATCAACCTTTGTGCTGATTTCGTTGACCCTCGGAAGCGGATGCATGATGCAAAGATCGGGTTTTGCGGTTTCGAGTTTTTCAGGATCGAGCACGAAGGAGTTTTTAAGGCGCTCGTATTCCTCTTTATCCGCAAAACGCTCTCTCTGGATTCTTGTCATATAGAGGATATCCAGTTCCGGCATTTCTTCTTCAAGAGTTCTTACCTCTTTATACGGAATACCTTTTTTATCAAGAGTTTCCGTCTTGATATATTCCGGAACACAAAGTTCCTCCGGAGAGATAAGAACAAATTTGATTCCGGTATATCTTGCAAAAGCTGCAATAAGGGAATGAACCGTTCTTCCGAATTTAAGGTCGCCGCAAAGTCCGATGGTAAGATCGTTAAGTCTGCCTTTATGGCGGCTTATGGTAAGAAGGTCGGTAAGAGTCTGGGTCGGATGAAAATGTCCGCCGTCACCTGCATTGATAATCGGAATACGGGAAACCTTGCTTGCAACAATAGGAGCGCCTTCTTTCGGATGGCGCATTGCGATTATATCCGCATAGCAATTAACTGTGCGGATAGTGTCTGCAACACTTTCGCCTTTTGCGGTGGAGGAGCTTCCTGCTTCAGAAAATCCAAGAACGCTTCCGCCAAGATTAAGCATAGCGGATTCAAAGCTAAGGCGGGTTCTGGTGGAAGGTTCAAAGAAAAGCGTTGCAAGAATTTTTCCTTCGCATGCTTTTGCATATTTTCCCGGGTCTGCAATTATATCGTTTGCTGTAGCGATAAGTCCGTCTATTTCCTCAAGGGAAAGATCGAGAATATCAATAAGATTGCTCATTATTTTGCTCCGTTTACTGCAAGATAGTTTTTGATTCTGGTTACGTTTTCTTCGTTTGCAGGGTCTTCTTCAAGGAACTCGATAATATCATATACGTCAACAACGGAATATACCGGGAATCCAAACTGCTCTGCAATTTCTTCCATTGCGCCTTTTTCGGTCTGGCCTTTTTCTTTGCGGTTTACCATGATGAAAGTTGCGATAACTTTGGTGCCTTCAAGCTGGCTGAGGATTTCCATAGATTCGCGGATTGCGGTTCCGGCGGTGATTACGTCCTCGATAATAACGATTTCTTCGCCTGCCTGGGGAATATATCCAACAAAAGTTCCTCCTTCACCGTGGTCTTTTGCTTCTTTTCTGTTGAAGAAGAAAGGAACATCAAGACCGTTTTTGGAAAGTGCAACAGCTGCGGAAATGGAAAGAGGAATACCTTTATATGCCGGGCCATAAAGAACAGCGTCTTTTTTGCCGAGTTTATCAAAATATGCTTTTGCATAAAATTCGCCGAGTTTGGAAATCTGGTCGCCGGTTTTGATCATACCTGCGTTTACAAAATAAGGGATTTTACGGCCGGATTTTGCGGTAAAATCGCCGAATCTGAGAACTCCTGCGCTCTGGAGGAATTCGATAAATTCTCTTTTATATGCTTCCATGATTTTATCTCCTTTTATGAACTCAATTAATCAACAAATTCTGCAACACAGCGTTCATAAGCTGCAACCGGGTCTTCTGCTGCGGTAATGGGACGGCCTACTACGATGTAATCGGAGCCGATTGCTTTTGCATCAGCAGGGGTCATAACGCGTTTCTGGTCGCCTTTATCGCCATCTGCAAAACGAACGCCGGGGGTTACGGTGATAAATTCTGCGCCGCAGGAGTCATGAACTTTTTTGGATTCGAGAGGAGAGCAAACAACACCGTCGAGTCCTGCTTTTTTTGCGTTAAGAGCATAGTGCATAACAACTTCCGGAAGGGGTTCTTTGATGAGAAGATCGTTTTCCATGGTTTCCTGGTCGGTGGAAGTAAGCTGGGTTACTGCGATAAGCATAGGTCTGGTGCCATCGGGTCTGGTAAGACCTTCGATTGCGCCTTCCATCATTTTGCAGGTTCCTGCTGCATGAAGGTTGGTCATATCAACATCAAGACCGGAAAGAACAGACATAGCTTTTTTAACGGTGTTGGGGATGTCGTGGAGTTTGAGGTCAAGGAAGATTTTATGGCCTCTTGCTTTGATTTCACGAACGATGGAGGGGCCTTCTGCATAGAAAAGCTCCATACCGATTTTTACGAAGGGTTTTTTACCCTCGAATTTATCAAGAAATTCAAAAGTTTTTTCTGCGGAAGAAAAATCGCAGGCAATAATAACGTCTTTTCCCATTTTATTTAACTCCTCCTATAATTTCGCTGAGCGAATTGATTCCGTATTTATCCATGACTCTCGGAAGGTCATTTATAATATCTCTGCAGATATAAGGATCAACAAGGTTTGCTGCGCCAACCTGAACTGCGGTTGCACCTGCAAGCATAAGTTCGATTACGTCTTCTGCAGAAGAAACGCCGCCCATGCCGACGATCGGAATATTAACAGCCTGGGCAACCTGATAAACCATTCTTACTGCAACCGGGAAAATTGCAGGGCCGGAAAATCCTCCCATTTTGTTTGCGATGATGGGCTTTTTGGTCTTAAGGTCGATTCTCATACCCATAAGGGTGTTGATAAGAGAAAGACCGTCTGCTCCTGCTTCTTCGCATGCTTTTGCGATTGCAACGATATCGGTTACGTTGGGGGAAAGTTTTACGATAACAGGTTTTGTGGTAACAGCTTTTACTGCTCTTACAACTTCTGCTGCAGCTTCCGGAGAAGTTCCGAAGCTCATGCCGCCGCCATGTACGTTGGGGCAGCTGATATTAACTTCGAGCCAGCCGACCTGGTCGCATTTATCGAGTTTTTCGCAGGTATATGCATAATCTTCGATTGAAAAACCGGAAACGTTTGCCATAACCTTTTTATCAAAACATTTTGCAAGTTTCGGAAGTTCTTCGCTGATAACTTTTTCAACACCAGGGTTCTGAAGACCGACTGCATTGATCATACCGGCGGTGCATTCTGCAATTCTCGGAGTGGGGTTTCCGAATCTGGGGTCTTTGGTGGTACCCTTAAAGGAGAAAGTTCCGAGCATATTGATATCATAAAGTTCTGCGAACTCATAACCGTAACCGAAAGTACCGGAAGCGGGGATAATGGGGTTATCCATTTCGAGTCCGCAAAGATTTACTTTTAATCTTTCCATAAAATCTCCTCCTTCATCATAATGGGGCCGTCTTTACAGATACGTTTAAATCCGGTAAGAGTCTTGCAGGAACAGCCCATGCATGCGCCAAAGCCGCAGCCCATTCTTTCTTCAAAGCTAAGCTGGCCGGAGGTTTTGGATGCGTTCCAGACTGCTTTAAGCATGGGTTCCGGACCGCAGGTGAAGAAATGGGTATAATCGATTTCTTTCATGGCTTCGGTTACAAAACCTTTCATTCCGTAGGAACCGTCAACGGTTGTAACATAAACATTGCAGCCAAGAGCTTTAAATTCTTCCTCATAGAAGATTTCGTCTTTGGTATTGAAGCCAAGGATTACAGAAACTTCTTTTCCCTCTTTTCTAAGCTCTTTTGCAAGCATATAAAGAGGAGGAACACCAACACCGCCGCCGATAAGAAGCGGTTTTTCTCCGGAAATGGAGGTGTCGTATCCGTTACCGAGGGAAGAGAGAATATCAAGATTTCCTTCGGTCATATCTCTCATCTGTTCGGTGCCTTTTCCGACTACCTTATAGATAAGAGTAAGTTTTCCTTCTTCTGCATCGCAGATGGAAATCGGGCGGCGGAGATAAAGTCCGTCGAGCTTGATATTTACAAACTGACCCGGGCGGGTGATATCGGAAGTATCACCCGCAAGGACCATTTCCATAATGTCCTTGGTCAGCGGTTTATTTTCTTTGATTTCAAACAGTAACTGTCTCATTTTTCCTCCTTAAGCGTCGATGGTGGAGATGCAAAGGGTGGTTTCTTCAAGAACGTCGAGAAGAACTTTTACGGTATCAAGAGCGGTGAATACGGAAACGTTGTTTTCGATTGCAAAGTTTCTGATTACCTGTCCGTCGTTTTCGGAACCGATGGAACCGATATCACGGGTATTGATAACGTATGCGATATGTCCCTGGCGGAGAGCATCGCGGATTTCTTCGCTTCCCTCGCTTACTTTTTTAAGAACATGGGTACGGATTCCGTTTTCTTTAAGGAATTTTGCGGTACCTGCGGTTGCTTCGATATTAAATCCAAGGTCATAGAAGCGGCGGATAAGGGGAAGAGCTTCCTCTTTATCTTTATCTGCGATGGTTGCAAAAATGGTTCCGTAGTTCTGGAGGTGCATTCCGGAAGCCTGAAGTGCTTTATAAAG
>JAFYOZ010000059.1 GCA_017547705.1 Oscillospiraceae bacterium | reverse complement strand
TTCGATTCCGACCGAAGGCACCATTTGCGGGTTTAGCTCATCTGGTAGAGCGCGACCTTGCCAAGGTCGAGGTAGCGAGTTCGAGCCTCGTAACCCGCTCCAGATTTTAAGCCCCATAAGTTTGTGGGGCTTAAAATATATGGCGACATAGCCAAGTGGTAAGGCAGAGGTCTGCAAAACCTCGATTCACCAGTCCGAATCTGGTTGTCGCCTCCATAAATAAGCACTGTTTCTTTATGAAACGGTGCTTATTTTTTTATCAAAAAAGGAGAGTGGATTTATGATTACAAAAATCAATGATTCCAATATAAAAGAAGCTGCAAAAGTTTATATGCTTTCATGGATAGAATCCCATAAAGAAATCTGCTCGAATGAATTTATTGAAAGGCACAGCCTTTCATATATGATAGAATTTTTAAAGGATAAAATTAAATTAGGATATGATCTTTTTATTTGTTATGATAATAAAAATCCTGTCGGAATGGTTGGAATAAATCCTGCGGATGAAGAAATTTGTCTGCTTTATGTATTACCGGAAGAACAAGGTAAAGGTTTTGGATCAAAACTTCTTGAGTACGCTCTTTCCAAATGCAGAAATCCGTATATAACGGTTCTTGATACCAATAAAAAAGCCATTGATTTTTATTTAAAAAGGGGATTTGTTTCCGCAGAGGAACAGGAGCAACTTTCTGAAGAAAAAAGGATTTTTGAACGCAAATATGTTTACCAAAACAGAAATATGTGATAATATATTTATATCAAATCTGCGGAGGACAGCATGAAACGCATTTGTATAATTTATACCGGTGGAACCATCGGAATGGAAAAAGGTGAAAATGGATACGAACCCGGAAAAGAGCCTTTTGCCAATATAATGGCAAGAATAAGCGATTTTTCTTCTCCGGAGCTTCCGGAATACGATGTAATTGAATTTTCTCCGCTTTTGGATTCTTCTGACGTAACAGTCAGCGAATGGAACCTCATAGGAAGAACCATAAACGAAAACATGCATAAATATGACGGATTCGTTGTTCTTCACGGAACGGATACAATGGCATATACCGCCTCTGCACTTTCTTTTATGCTGAGAAATCTTTCGAAACCTGTTGTTGTAACCGGTTCGCAGATTCCTCTTTGCGAGATCCGCAGCGACGGAAAGGATAATATCCTCGCATCCATGATGATTGCCGCATCAGAAAAGGTTTTTGAAGTTTGCATTTTCTTTGCCGGAAAGCTTCTTCGCGGTAACCGCTCCATAAAAATGTCCGCAGACAGCCTTATAGCTTTTGATTCTCCTAACTATCCAAAACTTGCTGATGCAGGAATCGGAATCAGATACAGAGAAAACATTTTACTTAAAAAAAGCGAAGAACCTTTTAAACTTCAGGAATTTATGGAAGAGCCAATCGGCGTAATCAAAATTTTCCCCGGAATACGAATCGACCTTTTTGAACCGATAATCACCGGAAAACTCCGTGGTGTTGTTCTCGAAACATTCGGAGCCGGAAATGTTCCAAGCTATTGCAGCGAACTTAGTGCAATTATCAAAAAAGCTTATGAACACGGAAATATCGTTGTTGTATGTTCCCAATGTCCCACAGGAACTGTAAGCCTTGGACACTACGCTGCAAGCAGCCCACTTAAAAAAGCCGGCGCAGTAAGCGGAAAAAATATGACTACAGAAGCTGCCGTAGCAAAGCTCTATTATCTCCTCAGCTGTGGATATAAAAAAGAAAAGATTGAGGAGCTTATGGAAAAAGATCTTTGTGGCGAACTTGACGAATAAATCATAAAAGGAGATTTTATTATGAAAAAACTTCTTGTTGTTGTTGACTATCAGAACGATTTTGTAAACGGAAGCCTTGGTTTTGAAGGTGCAGAGCTTCTTGATGAGCGCATTGCTGCAAAAGTTGAAGCATACAGAGCCGAAGGTGCAGATATTATGTACACAATGGATACCCACGGTTCCGGTTACCTCGATATGCAGGAGGGAAGGAAACTTCCTGTTATACATTGCCAGAACGGCACCGAGGGTTGGAAGCTTTATGGAAAAACCGGCGAAGCCTGCAAAAACGCTATGACAATAAGCAAACACACTTTTGGAAGCCTCGATCTTGCTATGTTGGTTCTCCATAAAGATTATAACTATGATGTAATCGAAATCTGCGGCGTTGTTACTAATATCTGCGTTATGGCAAATGCGGTTCTTCTTAAAACCGCACAGCCGGAAGCTGAAATCATCATTGACGCTCTTTGTGTTGGAAGCAACGATAAATCCCTTAACGACAAAGCTCTTGATGTTCTTGAAAGCATGCAGTTTACCGTAATCAACCGATAAAAACAAAATTATTAAAAGGCACGGAAAATCCGTGCCTTTTTATTTATTTATATTTAAAAAAGTGTTATAATAAATTTATAAATTATGTTTTCCGGAGGATTTTATGGATAGATTAGCCGCCGAAAAAAGAATAAACGAACTTCGCGATCTTGTTCGCTATCACAGCAGGCTCTATTATGAGCTCGATACTCCCGAGCTTGATGACTATGAATATGATTTACTTTATCACGAGCTTCTTGACCTTGAAACAGAATATCCTGAACTTGTAACACCGGATTCTCCCACTCAAAAAGTTGGCGGAGCAGCTTCCATGAAGTTTGAACCGGTTCAGCATGCGGTTCAGATGGGAAGCCTTCAGGATGTTTTCAGTTATGAGGAGCTTTATGAATTTGACGGAAGAGTCCGCTCCGTAATTGAAAAGCCGGAATATGTTGTTGAACCAAAAATCGACGGACTTTCCGTATCTCTCGAATACAGAAACGGAATTTTCTTTCGCGGTTCAACCAGAGGCGACGGATTTGTCGGTGAAGATGTTACCCACAACCTTCTGACTATCGCATCCATTCCGAAGAAAATAGATTGCCCGGATGTTTCTTATCTCGAACTCCGCGGCGAAGTTTATATATCAAAAGAAACCTTTAAAAAACTCGTTGATGCACAGGAACTCGCAGGAGAAAAACCTTTTAAGAATCCAAGAAACGCAGCTGCAGGTTCTCTTCGCCAAAAAGACCCCAAAATCAGCGCAAAAAGAGGGCTGGATATTTTTATTTTTAATATTCAGCAGTGCGAAGGAAGAACTTTCAGCAGTCATAGCGAAAGCCTTGATTTTGTAAAAAGTCTCGGTTTCCCGGTATCTGTTTTTTATAATAAATACATCGATATTCATAACGCCGTTGAAAATATAAAATATATTGGAGATAACAGAGAAAACTTTAGCTTTGATATCGACGGAGCAGTTATAAAAGTTAACGATCTTTCCGATAGGGAACAGCTTGGTGCAACTGCAAAATATCCCAAATGGGCTGTTGCATTTAAATATCCTCCCGAAGAAAAAGTTACAACTCTTCTTGATATTGAAGTTCAGGTTGGAAGAACAGGAGCTTTAACTCCGACTGCTGTTTTTGAACCTATTCAGCTTGCCGGAACAAGTGTATCAAGAGCGGTTCTCCATAACCAGGATTTTATAAATTCCAAAAACATAAACATCGGGGATAAAATCATCGTTAGAAAAGCCGGAGAAATAATCCCAGAAGTTGTTGCATTGGCCGAAAAAGGCCCGAATCAAGAAACTTTTAAACTCCCTGAATTCTGTCCTGCATGCGGAACAAAATCCGTCAGAGAGGCTGATGAAGCTGTCCTGCGCTGTCCTAATCCAAATTGTCCTGCACAGCTTCTTCGCAATCTGATTCATTTCGCAAGCAGAGACGCCATGGATATTGATGGTATGGGCCCGGCTGTTCTTACTATGCTTGTTGAACGCAAAATTATAAAATCCCAATCCGATATTTATACCATTAAAGCCGAAGATATTTCCAATATCGAAAGAATGGGTGATAAATCCGCATCGAATCTTGTTGCATCTATTGAAAAGTCAAAATCCGCAGGCCTTTCAAGGCTTATATACGCCCTTGGAATCAGAAATATCGGTAGCAAGACTGCTGATATACTTGCAGACAGATTTGGCGATATAGACGCTCTTATGGCTGCAGATTTTGATACCCTCTGTTCCATTGAAGGATTCGGAGAGGTTATGGCAAAATCTGTAATAAACTATTTTTCTCTTGAGCAGTCCAGAAAACTTATTGAAGAATTCAGAGAATACGGCATAGATATGACCGCGGAAATTAAGGAAAAAACCGATATTTTTGCCGGACTTACCTTTGTTCTTACCGGAACTCTTCCTACCATGACAAGAAACGAAGCTTCCGATATCATCACCGCAAACGGCGGCAAAGTTTCGTCCTCCGTTTCTAAAAAGACCAGCTATGTTCTTGCCGGAGAAGAAGCTGGTAGTAAACTTACTAAAGCGCAAAGCCTTGGAATCAATATTATTACAGAAGCAGAGCTGCTCGAAATGCTCAAATAAAATTTAATATAAAATTAAGAATCGCCGCAGAAATTTCTGCGGCGATTTTTTTGCATATTTATCGGCCTGTCCACATAAGATTGAACCAAAAGGAGTGGACAAAATGGATTTTAATAATCTTATAAACAATCTTGGTTCCGTCGGTAATGAAATTATAAAACATAAGATTCCCTATGAAGAGATATTAGAAATATATATTTCTATAGGACAAAAGGCAAAAATTTACACTTCTTTCAGCGCGATTGAAATAGGTACAGAACGAATTACCGAAAAAGAGCTTTCTGATATTTTTGCTGCCCTTTGTGAATATTCCGTACATACATATAAAAAAGAAATATGTGAAGGATACATTACTGTTTCTGGCGGAATAAGAATCGGAATATGCGGAACAGCAATTTATGATGAAGATAAAATAGTAGGAATAAAACATATTTCTGCACTAAATATTCGAATTCCGCATGAGATAAAAGGGATTGCTGACAAAATTTCTAATCTATATGATAACCGCGGAATTTTATTGATAGGCCCGCCTTGCTCGGGAAAAACAACCATGCTCAGAGATATATCAAGAAAACTGAGTTTAAAGCATAGAGTTGTAATAATAGACGAGCGTTCCGAAATATCCGGAACATTTCACGGAATTCCAGGTTTTGAAATCGGAAACTCTGCAGTTATGGACGGATTTATAAAATCCGACGGAATGATTAGGGCAATAAGGGCCATGTCTCCTGAAATAATAATCTGCGATGAATTCGGAGAGACAAAAGATATTGAATCCGCCATGTTTTCCATGAAAAGCGGTGCTCAAATTATAGCAAGTATTCATGCCGCAGATAAAAACGATTTCATTGGTAAAGTTTTTTCTGATAAAATTATAAAAAGCGGAATTTTTGAGCATTTTGTTTTTCTAAATAAGAAATTTGAAGTATATAAAATTATGTCTAAAGAGGAACTTATTGCATGAAAACTATCGGAATAATTTTGATTTTTCTTTCTGTTTTTTCTTTTGGAATATTTTTCTATATAAAAAATATATCCGTGCTCAAAAGTATTAATAGGGCAGAAGAATTCCTAGGCGTTGTTTTGTTGGGTATTAAAAGTGAACGCATGACGGTTTCTGAAATCTTACTAAATGCTGAAGAAAACGCGGATTATATAACAAAAAGATTTCTAAAATCAATCGAACCGAAATCACTGAAAAATGCCGTAAAAACGGCTGAAGAATGCGGTTTTTCAAGAAGCAAAAAAGTCAGTGAAATACTGGACAGCGCCTTTTCGGTGCTCGGGAAATATTCATACGATGATCAAATAAAAGAAATCGGTTTTTGCAGAGAAAAACTGATTAAATTATACGAAAATGCGGAAGAGAATTTAAAAACAAAAGCAAAACTCGCCGCTTATTCAGGATTTTTTGGCGGAATTTTAGCTATCATAATGTTTATATAAAATTTTTGGAGGAAAACAAGATGGACGTCGATATGATTTTTAAAATTGCGGCAATAGGAATAATCGTCGCGGTGCTCAACCAGGTGCTCATTCGTTCCGGAAGGGAAGAACAGGCAATGATGACAACTCTTGCGGGACTTATAGCGGTATTAATGATGCTCATCGGTGAAATCAGCAGCCTTTTTGATACCGTTAAATCTGTTTTTGAGTTATGAGTGAAATATTTTCTGTCGTTGGAATTGCCATAATCGCTTGCAGTCTTATTATTTTATTAAAACAAAGCAAGCCGGAACTGGCTCTTGCTGTTTTAATTGCATCCGGAATAATAATCTTAATGTTTATTTTTAGCTTTATAAAAGATATTTTATCGGTTGTTTCCGATATGGCCGATATTTCCGGAATAGATAAAAACAAACTTTCTGTTTTATTAAAATGCGCCGGAATATGCTTTTTAACAAAGGCTGCATCAGAAACCTGCAGTGATTTTGGACAAAGTTCTCTTTCATCAAAAGTGGATATTGCCGGAAAAATTATGATACTTATAGTTGCTCTTCCGTTTTTTAAAGAAGTAATCGATATTATAAAAATATTTATGGATATATGAAAAAACTTATTTTAATTTTATTAATAGCCGTTTTTCCTGTTTTTCTTTGCGGTTTTTCCTATGAAGAAGATTTTATTAATTCCCAAGCCGAGTTTATAGAAGATAGTAAAATATCCGATAATCTTTCAGATGAAACGGAAGAAATTTTAAAAGAAATCGGGATTAATAACATAACCGCAGAAGAAATAATTTCCTTTTCATTCACTGATTTTATAAATATGATTTTAATATCAGTAAAAGAAAAAATCACCGAACCTATCAAAGCAATATGTTCGGTTCTTGCGGCCGGATTATTATGTTCTTTGCTTAATAATTTTTGCGGAAATTTTAAAGAAACGGATAAAGTAATAAATGCTGTTTCTGTTCTCGCTGTTTCCACTGCTGTTTTGATACCGATAAAAGAAGTTTTTGTCTTTGCATCTAAAGTTATCGGAGAATGTTCCGATTTTATGCTTGGATTTATACCGCTGTATTCATCTGCTACAGCTTCATGCGGATACATTACCTCCGCTACCGGATACAGAACATTGATGCTCGGAGCCATAACAGTAGTATCAAGACTTTCATCAGAAATCGTACTTCCTCTTATCAGCATATATATCGCCATGAGCATCGCAGGTTCTGTATCGGAAATCAATATCGGAGAAATCTCAAAATCATTCAAAAATTTTGCAGTATGGGTACTCGGAGGAAGTATGACTGTATTTTCCTGCATACTTGGGCTTGGAACTCTTATATCATCTTCTTCTGACGGAGCTTTCCATAAAACCGCAAAATTTCTTATCGGAGGAACTATCCCGGTAATCGGAAGCACCGTTTCCGATGCACTTTCTACCCTTAAAAGCTGTCTAATACTTACCAAAAATGTTTTTGGAGTTTACGGAATAATTGTTACTGCGGCAATTTTTATTCCGCCGATTATAACCGTCCTTATCTGGAAAATTTGTCTTTCTTTTTCCGCAACATTAAGCAATATTTTGGGGAACAAAAATCTATATAATCTTATGAGCAGCGCTTCTGCCGTTATGGGGATTCTGCTTTCTCTTTTGATAACCGTTGGCATAATGTTTATATTTTCTGTTGCAATTCTTCTGATGACCGGAGGTGGAATTTAAAATGACGGAAGTGAAAAACTGGGCTTTTTCCGTTTGTTGTTCCGCGGTAATCGGAACAATATTATCTATGATTCTTCCGGCCGGAAGTCTTAATAAAACTTTTAAAACCGTATTTTATGTTTTCTTTTTATGTACGGTTCTTTCTCCGCTTTCAGAAATTAAGTTTTCTGATTACATAGGCGTAAATAAATTTAATAATAATATCGAATTTAATGAAACCAAAGACATAAATTCATCCATGGCAAAATATCTTGAAAACAAAATAGTTTCTTCTTCGGAAGAAGTATTAAACAATGAGGGAATTTTTTATGAAGATATTTTTATAAAAATTAATATTCGCGATAACGAAAGCATAGATATTAATAAATTTGAACTGACGATAAAAAATCCCGAAGATGCTTCAAAAATAAAAAGTCTTATCTATGAAAAAATAGGAATCGAACCAGAAATTATTTTATCAGGAGAAAACAAAAATGGATAAAATAAAAAGCTATAAGGAAAAAATTATTAAAACTTTTTCTGAAAAGAAGGGTAAAGTTATTTATCTTATTTTTCTTCTCGGTTTCGTTGGTATATTGCTCATCAGTCTTTCCGAACTTTTTCCGGAAGAAAAAACTTCCGGCATTAATTCCGAAAAACAAAAAACAGCAGTATATGAGTATGAAAACCTTCTTGAAGAACGCATAGAAACAGAAATATCAAAAATTTCCGGAGCAGGAAAAACCTCTGTATTGCTTACTTTTGATACTTCAAAAGAATATTTCTATGCCGAAAACAGTTTTATAGAAGAAAACTCCGAAGAGAAAAATACAGAAAATGAACTGGTTATAGTTGATGGAGAAAAAGGGGAAGAACCTGTAATAATCCGGACAAAAGAAGCAAAAATTCGGGGGATTTTAGTTATCTGTGAAGGTGGAGACGATCCCACCGTTCGGGAAAAAATCATAGAGGCACTTTGTGCTCTTCTTGATATCCCGTCAAACTGCGTCAGTGTTGCCAAAATGGCATAAACTCATAATATGGGAGGAAAAACAATGACAAGTATCAATAATTACGAAAGCGTGGAGCTTTTAGATGTTGAAAAAAAGGAAAAAGGAAAATTCTACGATATATTTAAAAAAATCAAAGAGAAAAACTTTAGTTTTAATATCAAAAAGAAGCATATCGCCGTTGCTTCTATGATGTTTATGCTCAGCGCTGCCGTTTATGTAAATTATCTCTATGCTGCCGGTGATATTGAAGATTATATCGGAGCTAACAAAAATTACGGGGATTCCATTCTTGTTGACGGAAGCACCGATGAATCCGTTACCGATGTTGCCGCATATTTCAGCGAGGCAAGAATTTCAAGACAGCAATCAAGAGATGAAGCAGTGGCAACTATCGAAAATCTCTATATCGCCGCAGAAAATGATGAGGAACAGATATCTGCTCTTGCACAGAAAGCAGGCGAAATTGCAGCAAATATGGAGCTTGAAGCAAAAATCGAATCCATTATTAAAGCAAAAGGTTTTGATGAATGTATCGTTTATATTTCCGGAGAATATGCAGACGTAATGGTACATACAGACGGACTTCTTCCAACCGAAGCGGCAATAATTAAAGAAGCGATTATTCAGGAAACTTCCGTTCCGGTAGAAAACATTTCAATCGTAGAAGTAAACAGATAACGCAAAGAAGCAGGGGATTATAAAATCCTCTGCTTCTTTTAATTTAAAATGTATATTCATAAAATATTTGCATATTTTCATGTTTTTTCTATTGTAAATATAAAGAATAATTGGTATAATTATTTTGTAAAATTATGTTGTTTGAAAATTAAAGCGAGTTTCCCTCCTCGGTAAAAATCGGGGAGGTTTTTTATTGGAGGAATATAAAAATGACCAGAAAAGAAGCCAGAGAAATCGCATTTGCAATCGTTTTTGAAAGTAGCTTCCACAGCGAAGGACTTGACTACATTCTTGAAAACGCGGCCGACGGTCGGGATCTTTCTCTTCCGGATGGATCTTTTGCAAAAGAACTTGCAAGAATCACTATCGAAAAGCGTGATGAGCTTGATGAAATCATTGCTTCCTGCTCCAACCACTGGAAACCCGGAAGAATGGCAAAAGCAACTCTTGCAATTCTCCGTATCTCCGTATGCGAAATGTATAACTTCAGCGAAGAAGTTCCCGCAAGTGTTTCCATCAACGAAGCAGTCGAACTTGCAAAAATTTATGGCGGTGACGATGACCCCGGTTTTGTAAACGGAATTCTCGGTGCTGTATATAAAAAGATTTCTGAAGGAAAAGAAGCATAATGTTTCTCGGAATCGATACCAGCAATTATACAACCTCTGCCGCTCTTTATGATGAAAAAAACAATGAAATCATCCAGCGAAAAAAGCTTCTTCCCGTTAAGGAAGGGGAACTTGGACTTCGCCAATCAGATGCTGTTTTTTCTCATGTAAAACAGCTTGGAGATATTGTTTCCGATCTTATCGGAGAGAATAAGTATAATATTGATGCCATCGGCGTTTCAACCCGTCCAAGAGACATTGACGGTTCGTATATGCCATGTTTTCTTGTTGGAGAGATGGTAACAAAAACTCTGTCATCCGTGCTTTCTGTTAAGAGATACGAATTCTCTCATCAGCAGGGACATATTGTTGCTGCACTTTTTTCTGCAGGAAGACTCGATCTTCTCAACGAAAAATTTATCGCGTTTCATCTTTCCGGAGGAACGACAGAAGCTTTACTCGTAACTCCCGATGAAGACAGAATCATAAAATGCGAAAAGATTGCAGGTTCCTCTGACCTTAAAGCAGGCCAGGCTGTTGATAGAGTTGGCGTTATGCTTGGACTTCCGTTCCCGGCAGGAAAATATCTTGAGGAGCTTGCTCTTATGAGCACCGCAAAATATAAAATCAAACCCACCATGAAAGGTTTTGATTGTTGTCTTTCCGGTATCGAAAACAAATGCAAAAAAATGCTTGATTCCGGCGAAAAGAAAGAGGATATTGCTCTTTTTTGTTTAAAATCCATCGAAGCGGCCCTTTGCGGAATGACCGATGCGCTCCTTTCTGAATACGGAAAACTTCCGCTTATTTATGCCGGAGGGGTTATGTCCAATAAAATTATAAGAAAGACAATCGAGGATAAATATTCCGGAATTTTTGCTCTTCCGGAATTTTCTTCTGATAACGCAGCCGGAATTGCTGTTCTTTCTTCTGTTGCAGCAAAAAAATGATTATATGAAAGGGGAGGTATCTTTTGGCAGGTTTTACAATTCTTACCGTTACCCAGATAACCTCCTATCTTAAATCATATATCGATGAAAACAAAAAGCTTTCCGGAGTTTATATCAAGGGCGAAATCAATAACTTTAAAGCAAATTTTTATTCCGGACATTTCTATTTTTCTCTTAAAGATGAAAGCGCAGAAATAAGCTGTGTTATGTTCAAAAGCTACGCAGAACGCATTCGCTTTATGCCAAAAGACGGAATGTCCGTAATAGTAAGATGCGATCTTTCTGTTTATCAGAAAGCGTGCTCATGCCAGCTTTATGTTTATGATATACAGCCTGACGGAATCGGTGCAAAGCACCTTGCTTTTGAACAGCTTAAAGAAAAGCTGGAAAAAGAGGGGCTTTTTGATGCCCAATATAAAAAATCCCTTCCAAAATATCCGGAAAGAATCGGCGTTATAACTTCTGAAAACGGTGCAGCACTTCATGATATCATCAACGTGCTCACGAGAAGATGGCCTGTTGCAAAAATCGTGCTCACACCGGTTTCTGTTCAAGGAGAAAACTCTCCAAAACAGCTTATTGCCGCTCTTAAAAAACAGGATAATGAAATAAAACCAGATCTTATAATTATCGGAAGAGGCGGAGGAAGTTCCGAAGACCTTTCTGCATTTAATGATGAGGAACTTGCCAGAACAATTTTTACTTCAAAAACTCCGATAATTTCCGCCGTTGGACATGAGACAGATTTTTCAATCTGCGATTTTGTTGCAGACCTTCGAGCTCCAACACCTTCTGCTGCCGCAGAACTTGCAAGTCCGGATATAAATTCACTTCGACAGACTATTGATGGAAATCTTGAATGGATGAAAGACTATCTTTCAAGAAAATGCGATAATTATGCCGTTTTATTGAACAAATACACATCTGTTAAGCCTGAACACTTTACAGATAAAACTATAAAAAAACGTTCCGAAAAATATGATTTTCTTAAAAAAGAACTTGTTTTCGGATACAAAAAACATCTTGCTGAAAAAGAAAATCTTTTTCTTTCCCAACTTACAAAACTCGATTCCAACAATCCCGCAAAGATTCTTAAAAAAACCGTTTGCAGAATTGAACTGGATAATAAGAATGTAACTTCTACCGAAAAACTTCATCCCGGAGATGAAATAGACATTTATTTTTCCGACGGAAAAGTAAAATCGAAGGTACTTGAAATAGAAAAAGGAGGAATTTCGATTTGAAAAAAGATTTAAATTTTGAAGAAGCGCTCAATAAACTTGCAGAAATCAATGAAAAACTTGAATCGGATGAAATTTCTCTTGATGAATCCGTAAAGCTTTTTAAAGAAGGCGTTGAGCTTAGCCGAATTTGTCAAAAAAAGCTTGATGATGCAAAGCTTGAAATTGAAAAAATAGAAATCGAATAATCGGAGGATACTATGCTCGCTTTTCTTGAAAACGATAAAAATCTTATAGATTCCGCAATGAGCACCGCTCTTGCTTCCGAATATTCTGAATATTCCAAAATCATCGAGGCCATGAGATATTCTGCTCTTGGCGGAAAAAGACTCCGCGGAGTTCTTACTCTTGAGTTTGCGGAGATGTTTGGATGCGATAAATCAACAGCTCTTCCGTATGCTGTTGCTGTCGAATGCATCCAGGCATACTCTCTTATCCATGACGATCTTCCTTGCATGGATGATGACGATATGAGAAGGGGAAAACCTTCCTGCCATATCGCTTTTGGCGAAGCAAACGCTCTTCTTGCCGGTGATGCATTGCTCACCCATGCGTTCAGCTCCATTTCTGAAAGCGAATCCGCAAAAAGCAACCCCGAAAGAGCAATTAAAGCCGTTAAAATTCTTTCTGAACTTGCCGGTTTCCGCGGAATGGTCGGAGGACAGGTTCTCGACCTTGAAGCAGCAGAAAAAGAAGTCGATGGAAAAACGCTTTTCCTTATCCATAAACTCAAAACGGTTGCTCTTATAAAATCCTCCGTGCTCATGGGTTGCTATGCTGCCGGTGCTGATGAAAATCTTTGTGACCTTTGCGAAAAATATGCAGAGAATTTTGGTCACGCATTCCAGATTATTGACGATATTCTTGATTTTGACGGAAATTATGATACATGTGAACTTAACTCCTATGTTAAGGTACACGGTCTTGAAAAGGCAAGGGAAGATGCCGGTGCTCAAATCGAATCCGGTAAAAAAATCCTCTCTGAACTCAAAAACAAGGGTTATAATCCGGAGAATTTTGATATGCTTCTTGATTATCTTACGGAGCGAATGAACAGAAAATAATTATAAACGGAGAAATATAATGGGAAAACTTCTTGAAAGCATTAAAGATGCGAGCGATGTTAAAAAACTGAATACCAAAGAGCTCGATATGCTTTGTAAGGAGCTTAGAGATGAGATTATAGATAAGGTATCTGAAACCGGCGGTCATCTTGCATCCAATCTTGGCGCAATCGAGCTTACTGTTGCGCTCCATTATGTATTTGATTCTCCCAATGATGCTATAATTTGGGACGTTGGTCACCAATGTTATACTCATAAAATTCTTACCGGAAGAGATATAACCGGCATCCGTACAGAAAAAGGTCTTTCCGGATTTCCAAAATCCGCAGAAAGCGAGCACGATATTTTTGTAGCCGGACATGCCAGCACCTCTGTTTCTGCAGCACTTGGCGTTGCAGAGGCAAAAAAAATATCCGGCAGCGACAATTCCGTTATTGCTGTGGTCGGTGACGGAGCTTTTTCCGGCGGAATGATATACGAAGCACTTAATAACGCCGGAAGAAGCAAAACCAATCTTGTTGTTGTCCTCAACGATAACGAGATGAGTATTTCTCCCAATGTTGGTGCTATGGCAAAATACCTTGCGGATATCCGTTCAAGAGAAGGATACTTCCGTTTTAAAGATAATCTTGAGCATACTTTACTCAAGATTCCGGTAATCGGCAAAGGTATGTTTGATATTCTTCGCCATATCAAAACATTTTTTAAAGATTTCTTCTATTCCAGCAACACATTTGAGCATCTTGGATTTACATATCTTGGTCCGGTTAACGGACATGATGTTGGAATGCTCATCAGAGCGCTTCGCCGTGCTCAAAGAATACAAAGGCCTGTTCTTGTCCATATAAATACCATAAAAGGAAACGGATACGAGCCTGCTGAAAAAGATCCATCCAAATTTCATGGAGTTGCGCCTTTTAATAAAGAAAACGGTGAGCTTAAAAAAGCTTCCTCTGATTCTTTTTCTTCGGAATTTGGAAAAATCCTTTGTGATTTTGCGCAAAATGACGATAAAATTTGTGCAATTACCGCAGCGATGACCGACGGAACCGGACTTCGTTCTTTTTCAGAAAGATATCCGGAGCGCTTTTTTGATGTTGGCATTGCAGAGGAACACGCTATGACATTTGCTGCCGGTCTTGCCGCAGGCGGCATGAAACCTGTTTTTGCCGTATATTCAACATTCCTCCAGCGAGCATATGACCAGGTTTTACATGATGCCTCCATCGAGCCGAAGCATGTTGTAATCGGTGTTGACAGAGCAGGAATAGTCGGCGGCGATGGAGAAACCCACCAGGGAATCTTTGATATTCCTATTTTGACCTCCATTCCCGGAATAACGATTTATTGTCCCAGCGATTATTCCGAATTAAGAAGCAGTCTTAAAAAAGCAATTTCCGCTGACGGCGTTCAGGTTGTTAGATATCCCAGAGGCGGAGAAAAATCCATTCCGGAAAAATTTGCTTCCGAATACGGCGATTATAACTATTACGAATCCAAAAGCGACTGCCTTATTATAACTTATGGACGACTTTTTGTTGATGCCGCAAATGCTGCAAATGAAACCGGAGCTTCGGTTCTTAAAATCGGAAAAGTTTTCCCAATTGAAAACGAACTTATTGAAATTGCAAAAAAATATAAAACCGTTTTGTTCTTTGAAGAATCTGTTCAGGAGGGAAGCATCGCCGAACATTTTGGTGCGCTTCTTTATAAAACCGGTTTTAACGGTAAATATATAACCCATTGCGTTTCCGGCTTTGTTCCGCATATGAAAGTGGAAAGCGCCATGAAACTGCATAATCTTGATTTTGAATCTATGAAAAACGCCGTAGAGGAGGCTTTGAAATGAGCGAAAAACAGCGTCTTGATGCCGAACTTGTTGCAAGAGGAATAATTCAGAGCCGCGAACAGGCAAAGGCGGCAATTATGGCCGGACAAGTTTATGTAAACAACCAAAAAGCCGATAAAGCAGGTGAATCCGTATCTGCTGATGATAAAATTGAATTCCGCGGAGAAAACCTTAAATATGTAAGCCGCGGCGGACTTAAACTTGAAAAAGCGATGGAGCTTTATGGATTTAAGCTCGATAATAAAATCTGTATGGACGTTGGTGCATCAACCGGAGGTTTTACCGATTGCATGCTCCAAAAAGGTGCAACAAAAGTTTATTCCATTGACGTTGGATATGGCCAGCTTGCATGGAAGCTTCGCCAGGACGAAAGAGTAGTTAACCTTGAAAGAACCAATGTAAGATATATCACAACCGAACAGGTCCCCGATATGGTCGATTTTGTCAGCATTGACGTTTCATTTATCTCTCTCGGTCTTGTAATACCTGTTCTTGTTCCGTTCCTTTCCGATGAAGCCATGATGGTATGTCTTGTTAAGCCTCAGTTTGAAGCGGGCAAAGATAAAGTTGGAAAGCACGGTGTAGTAAGAGATCCTGCAACCCATAGAGAAGTTCTTGAAAGAGCTGTTGGCTTTGCCAAAAATGCAGGATTCGGAATAGTCGGCCTTGAATTTTCTCCTATAAAAGGCCCCCAGGGAAATATTGAATATCTTATGGTTCTTACCAGAAAAGAGCCTGAACTTGATATAACTTCCGAAGAAATTAAAGCGCTTGTAGAATCTTCCCATAGCGAACTTGACTGATTTTTGAAAGGATTGAAATCCGATTTGAAAAAAGACGAACGAATCAAACTCCGACGAGGAAAATCAAAGGCTTTTGTATTTGCAAACCTTACAAGGCCAAACGTTTTTCCATGTGCGGAAAAGCTTGCTGAACTTCTTTTAAAAAACAGAATAGAAACCTATATGGCACCAGGAGCAAAAGAATTTATTTCTTTGGAAAAGGTTTTATTTACTGAACCGGAAAATGCTCTTTCCGATGTTGATATCGTCTTTATTGTTGGCGGAGACGGAACGATTCTTCGTGCAGCAAAGCATGCCATAAAATACGATAAACCGATTATCGGAATCAATGCAGGAAGACTTGGTTTTCTTTCCGATATTGAAGCTGAAAGCATTTCTATGGTAGAAAAACTTATAACAGAAGGCTGTCCTATCGAAAAAAGAAACGTTCTTGACGTTGAAAACGGAGATAAAACCGCTCTTGCAATAAACGACGTTTTCATTAGCAAAACCGAACCCGGAAAAAATGTTGAACTTTTTGTTGAATGCAACGGCCACGAAGTTTGCCGCTATCGTGCAGACGGAATCGTTCTTTCAACTCCTGATGGTTCAACAGCCTATTCCATGTCTGCCGGCGGCCCGGTTCTTGATACAGGGCTTAATGCGGTTATTATGACTCCGGTTTGTCCTCATTCGCTGATTTCCTGCTCGGTTGTTTTTTCTCCTGAAAAAACAATAACCGTCGGTTCTTCTTTCAGCGGCGGAGAAAAGAAACTTGACGTTGTTGTTGACGGAGAGAGAGTTTTCACTCTTAAAAAAGGCGAAAAACTTTCGGTAAAAAGCTCCGATAAATTTATAAAATTTGTTAACCTTTCAGGAAGAGGTTTCTATGAAATGCTCAACCAAAAAATTATAGGAAGAAGATAAGGGGATATATGTCATGAAAACAAAACGTCATTCCAAAATACTCGAACTCATATCTGAAAAAGACATAGCCACGCAGGAAGATCTCCTTATTTATCTTCGTGCCGACGGATTTGATGTAACACAGGCAACGGTTTCCAGAGATATCAAGGAGCTTCGACTTGTAAAAACAATGATCAGCGACGGAAAATATCGCTATTCCCAGGCTGCAGCTGATGCCAATGCAGATGTCAGCACGAAATACACTGTTTTTAACCAGTCTGCAAAAAGCGTAGATTATGCAAACAATATCATCGTTATAAAATGTTATAACGGCATGGCAAATGCAGCATGCGCAGTTCTTGATGCTATGAATCACGAAGGCGTTGTTGGAACTCTTGCCGGTGATGATACCATTTTTGTACTTATGCGCGACGAAAAAGTTGCAGTCGCTCTTGTTGAAAACATAAAAAAACTTATAGGATAAACTGATTTTTTTAAGAAAGGAGGCCTGCGTTTTGCTTTCACAGCTTTTTATAAAAAACATAGCGGTAATCGAAAGTGCTTCCATCGATTTTGAAAATGGATTTAACGTTTTTACCGGCGAAACCGGCGCAGGTAAATCCATTCTTATAGATTCAATCAATGCTGTTCTTGGCGGAAGAACCAGTCGAGACTTGGTCAGAACCGGTGAAGAAAAAGCAAAAGTTTCTGCGGTATTTACCAATATTTCTAAAGAAGCAGAAAAATTTCTTGAAGAGCTTGGATATGATATCGAAGAAGAACTTATGATTTCCAGGGAAATTTCTTCCGAAGGAAAAAGCGTATGCAAAGTTAATATGCATCCTGCTACCGCCAGTGTGCTCAAACAGCTTTCCTCTGTGCTCATAGATGTTCACGGACAGCATGACAGCGCAATTTTACAAAACCCGGAACTCCATATCGGATATATTGATTCTTTTGGAAATACAGAAAAAGAGCTTTCTGAATATCTTGAGGAATATAAAAAGCTTAAAACTCTTGAGCGCGAAATCAAAAAAATCGAAAACGATGATTCTGATAAAACCGCAAGAATTGATATGCTCAAGTTCCAGATTGGAGAAATTGAGGCAGCTGCAATCGAGGAAGGCGAAGAAGAAGAACTCCTTGCTCTCAGCAAGCGTATAAAAAGCGCAGAAAATATAATGGAACTTATCTCCGAAACTATTTCCGCACTTGACGGAAACGGTGAACAGGATGGAGCACTTGAGGGACTTTCTACAGCTATCGAAAACTGTGCAAGACTTACCGAGTTCTTTCCGCAATATGAAGGACTTTCTGAAAAATTCAAAGAAATGTACTATGAATTTGAAGAATTTGCAAATGACGTAAAAGAAAACGCAGATGAACTGGATTTCGATCCGGCTCTCCAGAATAGAACCGAAAGACGCCTTGATCAGATCTTCCGTCTTAAACGCAAATACGGCGGAAGCGTTGAGGAGATGTTCAAATATTATAATAAAGCTGTTTTAGAGCTTGAAAATATCGAGTTTTCTGAAGAACGCCTTGAGAAGCTTAAAAAAGAGCGCAAACAGCTTTTTGAAATAACAAGCAACCTTGCTAAAAAGCTTACCGAAAAACGTCATATGGCCGCAGAGGCTTTTGAAAAAGCTGTTTCCGATGAACTTTCTTATCTTAATATGCCCAATGTTCGTTTCAGCGTCAATTTTGATGAAACAGAGTTTACGGAATCCGGCTGTGACAATATCGAATTTTATATTGCAACAAACGTAGGAGAACCGCTTAAACCTCTTACAAAAATTGCATCCGGCGGCGAACTTTCCCGTATTATGCTCAGTATCAAAAACGTTCTTGCGGATAAAGATAATGTCGATACGCTGATTTTTGACGAGGTCGATACCGGTATTTCCGGCTCTGCCGCACAGAAAGTCGGCAAAAAGCTTAAGCAGGTTTCCGGCGGAAGACAGATAATCTGTGTAACACATCTTGCACAGGTTGCCGCTTTTGCGGATAATCATCTTCTTATCTCCAAAAATACTGAACAGGGAAAAACCTTTACATCTGTCGAAAGCCTTGATAAAGAGGGACGAATTACAGAACTTTCCCGTATTATGGGCGGAACAATGACAGAAGCCCTCAGAATGAGCGCAAAAGAGCTTTTGGAATCATCTAATAGTTGACAAAAGCCTTTAAACAATGGTATAATCCATTCATATTGCAAAAAGCCATGAAGGAAAAAAGTAGCCCCGTTCCATGCGGCATAGAGAGCTTTCGGTTGGTGTAAGAAAGCGGGCAGAACGTTGGTGAATACATTCCAGAGCCATAAATCTGAAAATTACAGTAGGATTTATCCGGTGCGCCGGTTACAGCGTTTTAAAAGGTCAGATTTTGCTGACGAACCAGAGGTGGTACCGCGCTAATTCGCCCTCTGTCGGTTTTATTCCGACGGAGGGTTTTATTTTTACAAAAAAATAAGATTTAAATAAAAAACGGAGGAATCCAAAATGACAATTTATGAAGATCTCGAGCGTCGCGGCCTTATTGCCCAGATGACTCACCCTGAAGAAATCAAAAGAAAACTTGAAAACGAAAAAGTTGTATTCTACATCGGCTTTGATGCAACCGCAGACAGCCTTCATGTAGGTCACTTCCTTCAGCTTATGGTCATCAACAGAATGATCAAAGCAGGACATACCCCGATTCTCCTTCTCGGAACCGGCACTACCATGGTTGGCGACCCCACCGGTAAAACCGATATGAGAAAAATGCTTACCGTTGATGAAATCAACTATAACGCAGACAGATTCCTTGAACAGATGAATCGCATTGTTGATGTTTCCAAATGCATCGTTGCAAGAAACGGCGATTGGCTTCTTAAACTCGGCTATATCGAACTTCTCCGCGATGTCGGTGCTCATTTCTCCGTTAACAAAATGCTCACCGCTGAATGCGTTAAGAGCCGTTTTGAACGCGGACTTACTTTCCTTGAATTCAACTATATGATCATGCAGAGCTATGACTTCCTCAAACTTTACCGTGATTATAACTGCACCATGGAACTCGGCGGCGATGACCAGTGGTCCAACATCATCGGCGGTATCGAGCTTGTTCGCCGTCTTGAACAGAAAGAAGTTCAGGGTATGACCTTCCAGCTTCTTACCACCAAAGAAGGCAAAAAAATGGGTAAAACCGAAGGCGGCGCTGTTTGGCTTAATGCAACCAAAACAACTCCTTATGATTTCTTCCAGTATTGGAGAAACGTTGGCGATGACGACGTTATCAAATGCCTTAAATTCCTTACTTTCATTCCTGTTGAAGAAATCGAAGAAATGGAAAAAACTTTTGAGGGAGCAAACATCAACTCCTGCAAAGAGCGCCTTGCTTATGAGGTAACCAAAATTGTTCATGGTGAAGAAGAGGCAGACAAAGCTCTTGAAGCTGCAAGAGCAATTTTTGCAGGTAAAGGCTCCAGCGAAAATATGCCCACCGTTTCTTTCTCCGAGGCTGATTTTGTTGACGGAAAACTTTCTGTAACCGATGCTCTCATCAGAGCAGAAATTGCAAAATCCAAAGGCGAAGGCAAACGTCTAATCGAACAGGGCGGCATCACAGTTAACGACGAAAAAGTTTCCGACGTTTTTGCAGCCATCGACAGAAGCGCATTCGATGAAGGCGAAGTAATCCTTAAAAAGGGCAAAAAAATCTTCAAAAAACTTATCATCGAATAATTTAATTTATGTATTATGGAAGCGTGCTCATTTGAGCACGCTTCCTTTTTTGTGCTTTTTAATCTTTATATGGAAATTATGATTGGTCTGTGATATAATGAATTATATTATAATTTAAGGTGATTTTATGAATAAAAAGTTTTTAATCCTCTCTGTTTGTTCGTTTATTCTTTCGTTTTTGATTCATACTTTTACATATTATTTATATCACTACTATTCTGCCGATGGGTTCGGAACCGTTTGGCATGAAGAACCTTTTAAGCCTTTTGTAACGCTTCTTTTTGGAATTTGGGGAACGCTGTTCCTTTTTTCAGCAATTACATTTTTACTTATTTCTATAGTATTTAAAGACAGGAAGTAATTATTTTGAATAAAAGAATTGAAAAAGCAATTTCAACGATAAAACCCGCAGACAAAGAAATGATGTCTAAAGCTAAAGAAAGACAGGCGCAGCTTGCAAAACCTCCCGGCAGCCTTGGAGTTCTTGAAGATTTATCCATAAGAGTTGCGGGAATGACCGGAAAACTTCATAATAAAGCCGATAAATGCCGTATAATCGTACTCTGTGCAGATAACGGCGTTTGTGATGAGGGAGTTTCCTGTACTCCTCAATCCGTAACTCTTTCTCAAACCATAAATCTTACAAGAGGCATGACCGGTGCTTCCTCTCTAGCTATGCATTTTGGTGATGAAATTGTTGTTGTCGATGTGGGCGTTATGTCCGATTATAACTGCCCGGCTGTAATAAACAGAAAAATTGCCTATGGCACAAAAAACTTTTATCTTGAACCTGCTATGACAAGGGAAGAGGCAGAAAAAGCAATTTGCGTCGGACTTGAAATGGCAGATCAATGCGCTGAAGACGGAGTTGATGCCATCGGAGTTGGAGAAATGGGTATCGGAAACACCACAACCTCTTCTGCGATTCTTTCTGCTTTTACCAAAACCTCTGCAAAAATCACCGCAGGAAAAGGCGGCGGTCTTCTTGATGAAGCTTTTATTCATAAAATAGAAGTTATTGACGGGGCTATCGAAAAACATAAGCCGGATATAAATGATGCCATAGATGTTATCTCCAAAGTTGGCGGACTTGATATCGCCGCCATGTGTGGAGTTTTTCTCGGTGCTGCGGAACACAGAATTCCCGTTGTAATCGATGGATTTATCTCTATCGTTGCGGCTCTTTGTGCCGCAAAACTCTGTCCGGACGCAAAAGATTATTTTATTGCATCCCATGCATCTTTTGAACCCGGATATGTTCTTGCTATGAACGAACTTGGGCTTGAGGCACCGCTTTTTATGAAAATGCGCCTTGGTGAAGGCAGCGGCTGTCCTATTATGTTCCGTGTTCTTGATGCGGCATATGCAATTATGAACGAAATGGCAACTTTTGATGAGGCAAGTATCGACGACAGCTATCTTGATGAAATCAGAGTCGGCGATCATTTTACGGTGGAAAGATGAAAATATTTATATCGGGCGGAGCAAAAAACGGAAAATCCATGTTTGCACAGGAATGTGCAAAAAAACTATCCATAGAGGAACATCTTTGGTATCTGGCTACTATGGAACCGAGAGATGACGAGGATTTTGCAAGAGTTGCACGCCATAGAAACGAAAGAGCCGGTTGGGGCTTTAAAACTGCAGAATGGGGCAGAAATATCGCATTACATAGCGAAGAAATCGACTGTAAAGGAACATACCTTGTCGACAGTGTTACCGCTCTTTTATCTAATGAAATGTTCTGCGGAATGGGCGGAGATATTAACAAATCCGCTCCGGAAAAGGTTGCGAAAGAACTTTTGGATTTTTCCGATAAAGCAAAAGATGTTGTTTTTGTTTCGGATAATCTTTTTTGCGATGCGGCTTTTTACGATGAATGGACAGATTCATATCGAGAAGGTCTTGCATTTGTTGACCGCGCTCTTGCAGAAAAATGCGACATTGTTGCAGAGTTTTCCTGCGGACAGATAATCTATTATAAAGGGGAAGATTTGCTATGAAAAAACTTATCAAAGCTTTTTGCATGAGTTTCAGCATGTTTTGCGCTATTCCAACTCCTTTTTCTCATGTCTGGGAAGATTCTGTCCGTTCTTTAATGCTTGTTGTTTTTCCATTTGTAGGAATGGTAATCGGTGCAATTTGGTCTTTAACAGCGTTTTTGCTTGATAAAATAAGCTGTCCCGATATGTTTTCTGCTGCTGTTCTTGCGCTTATGCCTTTTCTTCTTACCGGCGGAATACATCTTGACGGATATATGGATTGCTGCGACGCTATTTTTTCAAGACGTCCTCTTGAAAAAAAGAGAGAAATCCTTAAGGATTCCCATGTTGGTTCCTTTGCTGTAATCGCTCTTTCTGTATTGATGCTTTTCAGCTTTGCGGCATTTGCTTCTGCAGACGGAAGCAAAAATATGCTTGCGCTTATTTTTATCTGTATGACATCCAGAGCTTGCAGCGCCATTGGCGTTTCAACTCTTCGCCCAATGGGACACAGTGAATATGCCGGAAGTTTTCAGCAGGGAATAAGCAAGGGAAATGTTGCTGCGCTTGTTATAATTCTTCTTTTAACCGCTACTTTTGCATATCTTGTATGCGGTTTTTCCGGAATTATTTGCTGCGCCGCAACTATTATCGGTTATATTCTTTGCACCGCATATGCATTTAAAAACCTCGACGGTTTTTCCGGGGACGTAACCGGTTTTGGACACACTCTTGCAGAGCTTTTTGGAATTGTTGCTTTAACTGTTATTTAAGGAGATTTATATGGAACTTATAATCGGCGGCGCTTTTCAGGGTAAAACCGCTTTTGCAAAAGAGAATTTTAATTTAACCGATGATGAAATATTTATCTGTGATAAAGATTCCGCTCCGGATTTTTCTAAAAAATGCATTACACATATCGAAAGATTCAGTTTTTGGTGCGTTGAGCACGGATTCGAACCCGCTGAATATCTTTTTGAGCACGCAGAAAATATTTTTGATAAAATTATAATTTCGGATGATATTTCCTGCGGAGTTGTTCCGATAAACAAAACCGAAAGAGCCTGGAGAGAAGCAAACGGAAGACTTTTGATAAAGCTCTCCAAAGAATCCGAGCATGTTACAAGAATATTTTGCGGACTTTCCCAGAGGTTGAAATAACATGAGCACAATATATCTTTTCCGCCACGGAATTACCGAAGGCAACAAACGCCGTCTTTATTACGGAAGCACCGATCTTCCGCTTATTGAAGAGGGGATAGAGGCTATAAAAGTACGTAGGGAAGCAGGTTTATATCCGAATACCGAAGGTTTTCTGCTTATTACAACGGATTTAAAACGAACCGAGCAGACCCTTTTTGAAATGTATGGTGAAATTGAGCACGAAACAGAACCTCTTTTAAGAGAATTCAGTTTTGGGGATTTTGAGATGCTCAGTTATGAGGAGCTTAAAGACCGCGAGGATTATCAGGCATGGATAACCGGTGATAACTGGAGAAATATCTGTCCCAACGGCGAAAGCGGAGAAATAATGCTTTTGCGCTCTTTGGAAGCCATAAAAAAATATGTTGATAAAGACTGCATAATTGTCTGCCATGGCGGCGTTATAGCCGGTCTGATGCTCACTTGGTTCCCAGGCGATGAAACAGCAGAGCATTTTTATGCCTGGCAGCCAAAGCCTTGTGAGGGCTATAAAATTATCTTTGACGATGAGCATAATCCTATTAATTATGAGAAAATAGCGCTGTAAAAAAGACCCGCAGAGCGGGTCTTTTTTTAGTATAAATCTTCAATATTAAAAGTTACTGACCATTTTCCGTCAATAAAATTTTCATGTGTAATAAATTCACCGTACATGCGGCAGTTTTTCAATTCATCCGGAGAAATATCAAACACCTGTTCAAAGTAAGTATCGTAATACTGTATAACTTCTCTACCAAAAATTCCTTTTTGAATATCAAAACTTCCGTTTTCATCCCAATAATATACACACATCAAATTTTGTATCTTTTTATTATTTTCATCAACAAAATGAACAAAACCATGGCAATCCGTTTCGTGGCGGTTTTCATATAACATTTGAATATGAAGTTTTCCATCAATATATCCCATTGCCGTAATTGTAGCTCCGGGGAAGGGGGAAAAATATTTTTCCTGCGGAACAAGACTTTTAAGATTATCGTAAATTTTTTTCATTTCAGGCGTTCCGTCATATCCGCCGCCGCTTCTGTCGGTGATTTCTCTTGTCGTCGGATTATTTTGAACACTCGATAAATCAATATCAATATAATCGTTATATGTTATTTTTCCGCTTATGGATTCATCGACAGTAAATGTAATTTTTCCGTCTTTCATAGTTTTACCGTCAGTTCTGCCAATTCTTACAAGGAAAAAGGCTGTTTTTGTTTCTTTATCATAAGATATCTTTTCACAATATCCATAATTATCAAAGCTTCCGCTAATGTTATAGCTATCATAAATATCAAATGATTCATCAATTTTATTTCCATCAATATCCTGCATCGATATATAAATAATAGCCTCATTATCCGCAACGCTTGCAGAAATAACTTCCATCTTAACTCCGCTATCAACGCTGCTCATTTTGACGGGTTTTAAATTTTGTATAAGCTGTTCTGCTGATTTATAAATTTCTTTATAATATGGTTTTAATGCATAGGCTGTAACAACAAAAATCATGCACAGAATAACCGCAGCAATCAAAGCAAAGAATTTTCTTTTTCCAAATTTAACTTTAATTTTTTGGTTTTTTGCTTCAAATATAAGTTCTTCATCTATAAGACCGATAGCTTCGATAATTTTATCCGTCAACATTTATAAACACCTTCTTTCTCAAGAAAGTATAGAAGCTTTTTTCTGGTTCTTAAAAGCATTGATTTTACTTTACTTTTACTAAAAGAAAAACTTTTGCTTATATCCTCAATAGAATCCATATACCAATAGCGGCATATAAAAACTCTTCTTTCTGTAATCGGAATAGAATATAAAAATTTATTTATATCTTTTGCAAGTTCCCTTGTTTCAATTTCATCAAAGAAATTGCTTTTCGACGAAATAGTTTCTTCCATTTCTTCAAAAACCAATTCCGCTTCACCGCAACAGCGTTTTTTAGCTTTTTTATCTCTGAATTTTTTTAAACTGATATTTCTTGTTATCTTTCCTAAAAATGCAGAAAAAATCTTCGGTTTTTGCGGCGGAATTGAATTCCATGCACCTAAATATGTATCATTTACGCTTTCTTCGGAATCTTCGTTATCAGAAAGAATATTATAAGCTATTGAATAGAGATATTTTCCGTATTTTTCAGAGGTTTCATCTATTGCACTCTCATCTCTGTTCCAATACAGTTCGATTATTTTTTCATCATCCATTAGCTTCACCTCCTTGGGGCTTTCATACATATAGTACCATATTTTTAAAAAAGGTTGCAAAAAAAATCCGAAAAGGGAATACCTTTTCGGATTTTTTTATTATATTCTTCCAAGAGCTTTCATCTGGATGAGAACTTTTTCAAGTTTTTCATCGCGGTTTTTTGCAGAAATTTCATGGGTTACATATTCCGGTTCAACAAGCTCAAGGATTTCCTGAACCCTTGGATTTTCAAAAGGCTGGTGCATATCGATATTGAGGATTATATCATATCCCTGTGCCCAACGGTCATAGAATTCTTCCTTCGGAACAATCTCGAGAGATTTGTGCTTTTGGATATATTGTCCGGTAACAGATTTATGAAGATGGAGGGCTTTAAATTCTTTTGCAAGTTCGCCATGTCTTTTAACTGTATCGAGAACAAGCTGGATTCCCTGATCTTCGGTATAAATATTCTGCGGAGCGCACATCAGATGACCCGTATCCATAAGAATACCTTTATTTTGATAATCTGTAAGCTCCAGCATAAGAGCCGTTTCTGAGGGCTTCAGGAGCATCATACCGGGAGTGAATAGATTTTCGAACAGGAGCTTGAAATGATAGTTCTTGCCCCTTGTAAGCTCGTTGACGATTTCTGCAGCTGCTCGGATAACTTCCTCGTCCGAATGTTCCCACTGATAGCTGATAACTTCCTCATTGGAAACATCGTTGACATGGAAAACAACATATTCTGCACCGATTGCTTCTGCATATTCCATATCCGCACGATAGGGAAGAAGAAACTCTTCTCGGTTCTTTGCGTTATAATATCCTTCCCATATTTCTCTTTTTCCAAAATGTTTTTCAAGATTCGGAATATCATTATTCCAAAAATCGAGCCAAGCAGGATAAAAGAAAAGATGAACGCCGATTACATTATCTTTTCCATAAATTCCGGTTGTATCTTCACCGCCGCGAATAACTTCGCAGCCATCGCAAAGACAGTCGGAAATAAACTTATTCATATCGGCTTTATCTTTATACGCTTTAAGCCATTCGTTTTCACTTACTACATTAACAATATGTTTCATAAATAATCACCCAATAATATTATACAATATTAATTTAATAATAAAAAGAGCCGTTTTTGCTTTTTTCATACAAAAACGGCAGGGAAGTGATATTTAGATAAAAAAAGAACCGCAACATAATGTTGCGGTTTAAATCTGGTGGGGACAATAGGACTCGAACCTATGACCCCCTGCTTGTAAGGCAGGTGCTCTAACCAGCTGAGCTATGCCCCCAGACGACTCCGTTATTATAACCCATATTTTTAAAAAAGTCAATAGGTTTTTTAAAAAAATTTTAAAAATTTTTAAAAAATTTTTTTAATCCTTTATTGCAACGATAATCGCCCTCTGACTATCCTTTCTGAGGGGAAGATAGCTGTCCTCATCAAACACTGCTTTAACCGTAAAACCGGCTTTAGTAAGCATATCTTTAAGATCTTCGATTTCATAAGCTCTTTCAGAGAAATCGCTGCTGTATCTGCAATAGAGTCCGTCGTTTTCTGTTTTATCAAAAAAGTCGAGAGAGATATCAACAGTTACCCCGTCTTTATCGAGAGAGTTTCTCCATGCACAGAAAGTATCTCCGTTTTCATATACGAAGCAGTTATCTCCAAGAACTTCTTTATGTTTATAAACAGTATTTACGTCAAATGCAAAAACAGCACCCTTATTTGAGAAAAGAGAAACTTTTTTGAATATATCCATAAGTTCTTCTTCATCGAGAATATGGTTTATACTATCAAGAGCACAAACAGTCGCATCGATGGTTCCAAAGAGATCCAGTTC
>JAFYOZ010000011.1 GCA_017547705.1 Oscillospiraceae bacterium | reverse complement strand
TTTGCTCTTTTTTGCTCTGACTATATGATACCGGTCTTTTGTGATGAGTTTGTGATGAAGTGTTTTAACTTTGGTTACAATGTAAAACCAGTTTGGTTAAACTTTAACCGAAAATGTTTACATTTTCGAAAAATTGTTAAAATCAAGTAAAAAAGCCTTCCAAAAGGAAGGCTTTTGATGTTTATTCAGTTTCCGCAGCAGATTACAAGAACAAGAATTGCAATTCCGACCGCAACAAGAAGGGGAACACCCTTTTTGTTGGGTTTGGTAAGTTTAAATTTGGTAACAAATGCTGCTGCGCAGCCAAAAAGACCGATCTGATAAATTATCGGCATAATTTCTCCGAGCAGACCCTGAAGTCCAAAAACCATCGGGAAAATAATTGCCGCAGTTGTTACAGGAAGACCGAGATAAACTTTTCTTCTTCCGCCTTCATCTTTCTGGCGTCTTGCTTCATCAACGTTAAAATATGCAAGACGGATTATTCCGCAAAGCAGATAAAGAACGCAGGAAAGATAGAAAACAAAGCCGGAAAGACCGATTCCGTAACCGATTGCAAGAGGAAGAACGCCAAAGCTGATAAGGTCACAAAGGGAATCTATCTGGATTCCAAAGGCTTTTTCATCATCGGTGCGCTTCATGGTTGAAGCAACTTTTCCGTCGAACATATCAGTAAGTCCGGCAAAAAGAAGACAGATAACACCCCAGAAAGGATATCCGGAGGCGGAAAAGAAAATTCCGCAAACGGCGGCAGCCGCTCCAAGATATGTGAGTATTACGGTGTAGTTATAAAATCCAATAAGATTCATAAAAAACTCCCCAATAATATAGATTTATTTAGATTAATGTTATATAATATTTATTTATAGACAGGTTTCTTAAAAGAAACTGTATATTTAAACTATATAATACCACAAATCTTTCAACAATACAAACATTATCTTTCTGAGGTGATTTTTTTGGAAAACTTCGTAAGTTTAAAAGACGTGTGTAAAAGGTATAAAATGGGCGAAATTACCATAACAGCCTCCGATCACGTAAGTTTTGATATCAAAAAAGGCGAATTTGTTGTAATAGTCGGCCCTTCCGGTGCAGGAAAGACAACAATTCTCAATATCCTCGGAGGAATGGATACCTGCGACGAGGGCGATATTTTTGTTGACGGAAAGAATATCGCAAGATATAACAATCGCGAACTCATCACATATCGCCGCCATGACATAGGCTTCGTTTTCCAGTTTTATAACCTCATCCAGAACCTTACAGCAAAAGAAAACGTAGAGCTTGCTTCACAGATTTGTAAAGACCCCTTGGATCCGGTTGCGGTTATGCAGGAAGTTGGGCTTTCACATAGAATGGATAACTTCCCTGCACAGCTTTCCGGCGGTGAGCAGCAGCGTGTTGCAATCGCAAGAGCTCTTGCAAAGAACCCGAAGCTTCTTCTCTGTGATGAGCCCACAGGCGCTCTTGACTATGTTACCGGTAAGCAGATTCTCCAGCTTCTTCAGGAATGCTGCCGCAAAGACGGTATGACCGTTATTGTTATTACCCATAACCTTGCTCTTACTCCTATGGCGGATAAAGTTATCCATATCAACAGCAGCAAGGTAACAGGAATAGAAATCAACGAAAATCCGGTTCCCATCGACCAGATAGAATGGTAACAGTCATAAAGAAGATAAAAGGAGAGCATACAGCATGAAATCGGCTCTGCTGAAAGATATTTTCAGAGAAATCGGCAACACAAAAAGCCGCTTTTTCTCGATTTTTGCAATAATTGCCCTTGGAGCGGGATTCTTTGCCGGATTAAATATCACCTGTCCGGATATGATAATAACCCAGGAGCATTATTTTTCTGAAAACAACCTTATGGATATCCGCCTCGTATCAAACTACGGCTTTGAAGAGGACGACGTTATTGCCATAAGTTCCATGGATACAGTAAAAGATGTGTATCCGACCTATTCAAAAGACGTATTTATCCAAAGCGGCGAAGGCGGAAGCATTGTTGCAAAGCTTATGACCTATCCGGATAAAGGTATGAACAGCGTTGTTCTTCTCGAGGGAAGACTTCCGGAAAATCCGGGAGAATGTCTTGTTGAAAAGCATTCCCAGCTCACCGTTGTTTATGAAATAGGCGATACAGTAACGGTTTATACAACAGACCCTGATGACCCATTAGAGGACAGCCTTGAAAGGGACAGCTGGACTGTCGTCGGTATCGTTATGAGCCCCCAGTATATCGCCTACGACCGCGGAACCGCAACCATCGGTAACGGAAGCGCAGATACCTATGTGATGATTCCGGAAGAAAACTTTAAATATGACGTATATACGGAAATTTATGTAACCATGAGTTCCGTTGAAGGGATTTCTCCTTTTGCTGATGAATATTCCGCAATCATTGAAGTAGCAAAAGAAGATTTTGAAAAACTTGGCGAAGACAGAGCACCCTCCCGCCTTGAAAGAATAAAATCCGATGCAAAAGAAGAAATCGAGGACGCAAAGCAGAAAATCGCAGATGCAGAAAAAGAACTTGCTGATGCAGAAAAAGAGCTTGCGGATGCGTATATCGAAATTTCCGATGCGGAAAAGGAACTTGCCGACGGTTGGGAAGAATATTACGACGGCCTTTATGAATATAACAAAGGAAAAGCCGAATTCGAGGAAGAAATAGCAAAAGCAGAAAAAGAACTTGATGACGGCGAAAAAGAGTTAATAGAAGGCTATGCGGATTACGAATCCGCAAAAGCGGAATTCGACAGAGGCTATAAACAGTTTATGGACAGCCTTGCCGAAAACGGAATGACTCCGGAAAAGCTTTATTCCACAAAAACTCAGCTTGAGGGAATGATAGCGAGGTTCGAGGGTATTCCCGGATACGAATCCACAGTCGAATCCCTTAAGGCAAATCTTGCAACCCTTAATTATACCATCGCCGCTTATGAACAGCTTCTTTCCGGCGAAAGAGAGCTCGAAAACGCAAAGAAAACCCTTGATGAATCAAAACTCGCAATAATCAGGGGAAGAAACGAGCTTAAAAACGCAAAAGCGGAAGGAATGGCAGAACTTGATGATGCCGCACAGGAGCTTTATGACGGACTTATGGAGCTTCGTGACGGCGAAAAAGAGCTTGCCGAAGGCAAGCGGGAATATGAAGACGGCCTTGCGGAATTTGAGGAAGCAAAAGCCGATGCAGAAGCGGAAATTGCCGACGCAAAGAAAGAAATTGCCGATGCGGAAGAGGAAATCAATGACCTTAAAGCCGGCGAATGGTATATTTTCACCCGTGATGATAACCCCGGATACAGCGGATATGAAAGCGACGTTTATATAATCGAAAGCGTCGGAAAAGTTTTTCCGATTTTCTTCTTCCTTGTTGCGATGCTCGTTTGCCTCACAACCATGACCAGAATGGTGGAAGAACAGAGAACCCAGACCGGTACCCTTAAAGCTCTTGGTTACGGAAAAGGCGCAATCATGGCAAAATATATTGTATATTCCGCCTTTGCAAGTATCAGCGGTGCGGTTTTTGGAATCGCCCTTTGCGTTTTCGTTTTCCCGATAATTATCTATGGCGCATACGCCATGCGCTATATAATCCCGGATATCGAATTTACAACAGCTCCTCTTGTATGGCTTGCGGTTGTGGGAGTATGCGTTCTTTGTACTACCCTCGCTGTTATTATGGCCTGCTATGCAGAGCTTAGAGAAAGCCCCGCAGAGCTTATGCGTCCAAAAGCTCCAAAAGCAGGAAAACGCGTCCTGCTCGAAAGAATTCCTTTTATCTGGAATCGCCTTAACTTTAACAGAAAGGTAACTGTAAGAAACCTTTTCAGATACAAAAAACGTATCTTTATGACCATCCTCGGAATTGCCGGCTGTGCCGCATTGACTTTTACGGGTTTCGGACTTTTCTCCTCCATTTCCGTAATACTCGAAAAACAATATACGGAACTTTTTAATTACGACCTTATTGTTGCGATGGATACCGATGCGGAAGAGGATGAAAGAGAAAAACTCTATGCAGAGCTGGATTCCAACGAGATTTCTGCAGAAAACCTTACGGCATATGTAAAAGCAGCAAAATTCGGCGGACTTGGTAATATAAATCTCGTTGTTCCCTCCGATGTTGAAGTGTTTAAAAACATGGTCACATTCAGAAACAGAACAACCGGAGAAAAATACGAACTTTCCGATGACGGAATCATCATAACGGAAAGATTTTCTGAAATAGCAAAGCTTTATGCCGGCGATGAGATAACTTTCTATTGCGATGATATTCGCTATACAGCAAAGATAACTGCTGTTGCAGAAAACTATGCGGCTCATTTTATCTATATGACGCCAAAGCTTTATGAAGAGCTTTCAGAAAAGGCTTTTGCAGAAAACTCCGTTTTCACCATCTTGTCCGATGACAGCAAAGAGGCACAGAATAAGCTTGCAAATACCCTTACGGAGTATGACGGCGTTCTTGCACTCTCTTTTTCAAGAACCGCAATGGAATCTTTCAGCGATACGGTTGAAAACCTCAACTATGTAATCATACTGATAATCGTTTGTGCTGCGGCTCTTGCATTTGTTGTTCTCTATAACCTTACAAATATCAATATAACAGAGCGAATCAGAGAGATAGCAACCATAAAAGTTCTCGGATTCTATGACAGCGAGGTTTCCGCATACGTTTTCAGAGAGAATATAATTCTTTCTATCATGGGAGCGGGTGTCGGTCTCCTTCTTGGAAAAGCCCTCCATGCTTTCGTGCTCGGAGCTATCCAGACCGATGATATCATGTTCGGAAGAGATATGCCCCTTTGGGTTTATATCGTGGCTTTTGCTATGACAATAATCTTCGCAATGCTCGTAAACGGAATCATGTTCTTCCGCCTTAAGAAGATAAGCATGGTCGAATCTCTTAAATCTGTTGAATAAATCAAAAATTATTTTATAAAAAGCGGTTTTATGTCTTTTATTTTTCAAAAAGCCGTGCTATAATATATGCATATAATTATGTCTGGAGGATGCTAATATGCTCAGAATTGAAGATCAGATTGAAAACTCTACCGCCATGATCAAAACTGTTGATTATATCGAATCTCAGATTCGCAAAATCAACCCCGATGAAGGTACCGCAGATGCATTTGTTGCTGAAGCAAAAGCCGCAATCGAAAGACTTCGTGCCATCATGAAAGAGGGCAAAATCATCAGATAAGTCTTATAAAGGCGTAAAGATAAAAAGCACCGGTTCAAAAGAACCGGTGCTTTTTTGTGCTCATAAAAAAGCTCCGTGCTCATTTTTGAGCACGGAGCTTTTTATAATTAAAATCAGAATCCAAGAAGACCTGCGCCGATGATTCCGGCAGAATTTCCAAGGCTTGCTTTAACTACCTTCGGTGCTTCGATTACGTCGCTTGCAACGCAAAGTTTTGCAACTTTTTCGTTAAGAGGATCGATAAGAGAAGCTCCCTGGTTAGAAACGCCGCCGCCAAGAATAATAACCTCCGGGCGGAAAATGTTGATAATTCCGGAAATTCCGTCAGCAAGATAGCTGATATACTGTTCAACAATGGCTTTTCCGGTTTCATCACCCTGTTCTGCGGCGTCAAAAGCGGTTCTTCCGCTGATGTTATCAAGATTTCCTTCGCACATTTCCCAGATAATGGATTCGGGATGTTCTTCTGCAACTTCTCTGGTCTGGCGTTTAAGAGCGTTTGCACTGCCATAAACTTCGAAGCATCCGCGTTTTCCGCAGCCGCACTGAACACCGTTATGAACAAGCGGAATATGTCCGTATTCGCCGCCGAATCCGTTACAGCCGGGGAAAAGTTTTCCGTCAATAACAGTGCCGCCGCCAACTCCGGTTCCAAGAGTTATCATAATAAGGCTCTTATACTGTTTTCCGGAACCGGCGTAATATTCGCCCATTGCGGCGCAGTCTGCGTCATTTCCGAGTATTACAGGAAGACCAATGCGCTCTTCGAGGATGCCAACAGCATCAACGTTATGCCAGTTAATGTTTGCAGCAAGAATAACCGGGCCTTTAGGACCTTTAATAAGACCGGGGATACCGATTCCCACAAAGGAGATATCAGAAAGTTCTCTGCCGCTTGCGGCGATGGTATCAAGAGTTCCCTGTGCCATCTGTTCAAGAAGAGCAGAAGGATTTTTGTTGTCTTCAACGGGTACGCTGTTTTTAAAAACAAGTTCGCCCTCTTCGCTGACAATGCCGATTCCGATGTTTGTACCGCCAAGGTCGATGGCTGCAGAATATTTCATATTATACACTCCTATAAAAATTATTCGTAGAAAAGGTTTCTTCTTCTGTGAACATGAACGCTTAAAACAAGTCCGATACCGAGATACGTTATGGCAATGGAAGTTCCTCCCGCACTAAGAAAAGGAAGAGTGATTCCGATAACCGGAAGAACGCTTATACACATACCGATATTAACGATACACTGGAAGAAGAACATAGCAAAAACGCCGTAGCAGATATATGCCCCAAGGGGGTCAAGAGCGATTTTTGCGTCATAGATACAGCGGAAGCAAATTCCGCAAAGGAGCGATACAACAAGAATCGCTCCAACAAAGCCAAGAGCCTGGCATATAAACGAGAAGATGAAGTCGTTATGCATCTTCGGAACATACCAGTAGCTTTCTTTAAAAAGTCCCTCACCCTGAAGCTGACCAAGACCGATGGAGATTCTGCTGAGTCTCTGCTGATAGTCCGCACCAAGGGGGTCTGCATATTCCGTAAAATAAACAGCAAGAAAACGTGTTCGCTGGTCGTCAGTTAAAAAATACTGCCATACAATCGGAACCGCCGCCGCAATAACCGGAATCGCCGCTATGATGTATTTCCAGCTCAGCCCTGCGGCAAAAAGCATAACAAGGAAAATCGCCGCAAAAACAAGAGCCGTTCCGTCGTCACCCTGAAAATGTATCAGTATAATCGGAAAACCGCCATGAGCACAAAGAAGAAGCAGATTAAGCGGCCTGTTTAGCTGTCCGTAAACTCTCGAAAGGTGATATGCAAAGCTTAATATGAAGCAGATTTTTAAAAGCTCCGAAGGCTGGAAAGTTAATCCAAAGGGAAGACGAAGCCATGCCTTATCGTCGATGGTTTCATCAACCTGCATACCGACGAAGAATGTGAGTATTACAAGAAAAATCGCCGCAGGCATATAAAGCTTCCAAAGTTTTGCCATAAAATGATAATCAAAGTTAGAAACGATTATGGCGGCGCTTATACCCAATGCGGAAGCAAGAACCTGTACAAGAGCTACCCTTTCGCTTATCTGCAGGGTGGAAGCCTGGCTGGAGTTTACAAGAGAATACTGACAAAGAATTCCGATTACGGAAATGGAAATACAAATCAGCAGCAGCCATTTATCAACTGCGGAAAAATATTTTTTTACCAATTCTCTTAATTTTTTCAAAAAAGGCCTCCTTTCCGCATTTATAAGTCTATTTAATTATAATACCATTTTAGCACAAATTTGTAAACTGCGGGTAAATTAGTTTGTTAAAAACTGTTGACAGAAAAATAAAATTTTTATAAGTTTAAATATTATCGGAAAAGATTTTAAAATCAACAAATCTGTAAATTTGTGTTGTTCATATTCTCCTTTTTTACAGTTAAAATATAACTCGTAAAATAAAAAAAGGAGGTTCTTTATATGAACACAGACAAAATTTTGGCAGAAGCCATAGCAAAAGATTATGCCCCTAAGGATAATTCAAAAATAGTGGCCCTTAAAAAATTGGATAACAAGGCAAAACTTCCCGCAACAATTTTTACATATTCCTTCGGAATAGTATCCTCCCTCGTACTTGGTGCGGGAATGTGCCTTGCAATGCAGGTTATCGGAAGCGGCCTTGCAGGAATGGTTGTCGGAATCATTGTTGGAATTATCGGAATTATCGGTTGCGGAATCAATTATCCGCTTTATAAAAGAATGCTTGAAAAAGGAAAAGCAAAATACGCCTATGAAATCGTGGAACTTGCTCGCCAAATAAGCGAAGAATAATTATCAATGGAGGAGTTTTTATGAATAAATCGGAAAGCAAGTATTTCAATACTGCATTAAGGTTTGATAAAGCGCTCCTTACCTTGCTTGAAAAAAAGTCTTTTGAATATATAACAATAAAAGAAATCTGTGAAGAAGCCGATGCTAACCGTTCCACCTTTTATCTGCACTACGATAATCTCTCTGATTTGCTGAAGGAAACAACTGCTTATGTGCTCGAAAGTTTTGCTTCATATTTTGCCGTTGATGCGCAAAGTATCTCATCACAGTTTGAAAGCTATAATCCTGATGAGTTAGTTTTCATCGACGAAAAATATATCCTGCCTTATCTTACATACATAAAAGAAAATAAAAAAATTTTTATGGCGGTTTTATCAAAGCCGGGAACTTTTGAAACAAATACAATTTATCAAAAATTATTCGATGATATTTTTAATCCGATTCTGGAAAAATTTCATTATCCGAAGGAAGACAGGCATTATGTGATGATGTTTTATCTTAACGGAATTACAGCAATAATCAGCGAATGGATAAAAGAAGGATGCGAAAAGAGCATGGAGGATATATTTTTGGTTATTCATTACTGTATTTTTGGAAGAAAATAATAAAACCGGATATATCGAAATAAAAAAACAGAGGCTTCGAAAGGAGTCTCTGTTTTGTTATAAAACAAAAGATTTTTGTCTGTTTCTGTTGATAAAAATAAGAAAATATAGTATTATATTATGTTAGAATAGTATGAACGGAGGCAAAGGCTTTTTTGGAAAAATTCATAACAAAAAACGAAGCGGAAACCGCCGCTCTTGCAAGGAAATTTGCAAAAACCGTTGCTCCGGGGGATATAATTGCTTTTAAAGGCGGACTTGGCGCAGGAAAAACAACCTTTACAAGATATATGTGCGAAGCTCTTGATACAAAGGACGATGTTTCGAGCCCGACCTTTGCTCTTGTTCATTGTTACAGAGCAAAAATGCCGGTTTGCCATTTTGATATGTATCGCATAAACACTTTCGATGACCTCTATTCCACCGGATTTTTTGATTATCTGGATTCCGGCGCGGTTTTGGTAATCGAATGGAGCGAAAATATAATCGAATTTATCGGCGATGAAAAAATCATCACCATTGATATAAAACGCCTCGGAGATACCGAGAGAGAAATCACCATCGAAAGGGGAGAAGCCTGATTTGAGAATACTCGCATTTGATACTTCCGCAAAAGCAGCTTCCGTTGCCCTTTCTCAGGACGGAAAACTTATCTCCGAATTTTATCTCGACAGCGGCTTTACCCATAGCGAAACAGTTCTTCCCATGGCAAAAGCGGTGCTCGATGCAGCAAGAATAACCCCTTCCGATGTGGATCTTTTTGCAGTAAACTGCGGCCCCGGTTCTTTTACCGGACTTCGTATCGGAATTGCAGCAGTAAAAGCTCTTGGCATGAGCCTTGATAAACCCTGTGCCGCTGTTTCAACTCTCGAAGCGCTTGCATACAATATGCAAAGCTCAAAAGGAATAATCTGCGCCGCAATGGACGCAAGATGTAACCAGGTCTATACCGCTTTCTTTGAAAGCGACGGAATAAACGTAACAAGAATCTGCGATGACAGAGCCGTTTCAACAGATTTGCTTTTTGAGGATATCAAAAAGCTTTTCGATGAAAGAGGAGAAAAAATCTGGCTCGTTGGCGATGGTGCCGCTCTTTGCTATAAAAAATTCGGCGAAGAATATGTTAAAACTGCACCGACCCAGCTTGTTCTCGGACATGCCTCCGGCACCTGCATTGCCGCAGAAAAACTCTATGAAAACGGAAAAACCGTTTCCGCAGCAGAACTTGTTCCGAACTATCTTCGCCTTGCACAAGCGGAAAGAGAAAAACTTCAGAAAGAAGGTAAATTATGATCGCACTTGGTTCCGACCACGGCGGCTACCTCTATAAAGAGGAGCTTAAAAAGCATCTTGATGAAAAAGGTATCGGATATGTCGATTTCGGTACAACCAGCACAGAATCCTGCGATTATCCCGTCTATGCAGAAAAAGTCTGCAAAGCAATCCAGTCCGGAGAATGCGAAAAAGGTATCCTCATCTGCGGAACCGGAATTGGTATGAGCATTTGCGCAAACAAATTTAAAGGAATCCGCGCAGCAGTTTGCGGCGATCATTTTTCTGCCGAATTTACCAGAAAGCATAACGATTCCAACGTTCTCTGCATGGGTGCAAGAACAATCGGAGCAGGAGTTGCTCTCCAGCTTGCAGATATCTTCCTTTCCACCGAATTTGAAGGCGGCCGTCATCAGAAACGCATTGATATGATGATGTCCTTTGAGGGAAAATAAAAATGCCCGTAATATCAAAATTTGATTATGATAATTTTTATGACATCTTTTTTAAGGGGGAACCAAATATTATGAAAAAACCGTTTATCCTTGATCATCCGCTCGTTCAGCACAAACTTTCCATCCTCAGAAGAACTTCCACCGGTACCAAAGATTTCCGCGAACTCATCAGCGAAATCGGAACTCTTCTCTGCTATGAAGCAACCCGTGATCTTGAGCTTGAACCCGTAGAGATCGAAACCCCTATGTGCAAATGCGTCGCAAAACAGCTTAAAGGAAAAGCACCTGTAATCGTTCCGATTCTCCGTGCAGGTCTTGGTATGGTTGACGGCGTACAGAACCTTATCCCCAGCGCAAGAGTTGGTCATATCGGTCTTTATCGCGATGAAGAAACCGCACAGCCTATCGAATATTTCTGCAAACTTCCCGTTGATATTGCAGATTGCAGAGTTTTCCTTGTTGACCCGATGCTTGCAACCGGCGGCAGCGCAATCGATGCAATCGGCCAGCTTAAAAAACGCGGCGTAAAAGAAATCAGCTTCCTCTGCATCATTGCTGCTCCGGAAGGTCTTGAAAAACTTAACGTTGCACATCCCGATGTCCAGATTTACTGCGCATCTCTTGATGAACGCCTTAACGAAGTTAACTATATTCTTCCCGGCCTTGGCGATGCAGGCGACAGAATCTTCGGTACTAAATAATGAAGATAATGTCCGTCGATTTTGGCGATGCCAGAACCGGAATCGCCATGTGCGATAAAACGGAATTTCTTGCATCTCCAATAACCGTAATACACGAAAAACGCTTCGAGCATGCTATCGAAAAAACCGCAGAAGAAGCCATTAAAAATAAGGCAGAAGCGGTTATAGTCGGTCTTCCTCTTAATATGAACGGTTCCGAAGGCCCAAGAGCGGAGCTTTGCCGCGAATTTGCAGCAAAGCTTTCGGAGAAAATATCCGTTCCGGTAAGAATGTGGGATGAACGCCAGACGACTGTTTCTGCTGCCGGATTCCTCAACGAAACCGATACCCGCGGAAAAAAACGCAAAGCGGTAATCGACGCTGTTGCCGCCGTTATAATTCTTGATAGCTATCTTCAATGGCGCAAAAACCACCCCGGCGAATTTTAAAATTTGCCTCCCTTGCCTAAAGGGAGAGGGACCGTTGCCGTATGGCACGGTGGAGGGATTCATAAAAACAAGAAAGCTCCCAACCTTCCGATTGGGAGCTTTTTTAATTTTTCTCCATATATTCCATAAATTCCGCGGTCTTCGACCAGTATTTTATCCCCCAGTGCTCAAAATCCCATTTTTCATCGTATGGATTACATTCGTAATCAACGTAATAGAGGATTCCATCCTGCATGATAAAATTGGTGGGGAAGTAGTCGATGTTGATTCCGGCGGATTTTGCCTTTTCTTCCATAATCCTAACCTGCTCCAGCTGTTTTTGAACCGGAATATCCTTTTTAACAAGGTCAGAAACCGTTTCGCCCTCGATATACTCCTTGATTATGCGTTCGTTTTCGATGTCGATATCAATCATCTTCGGAACAGTTATACCGGCTTCAATAAGCCGCCGGTAATCATTTTGCTCCGCCTCGATTTTGTTTCCGAAGGTATAATAATCACATGGCTCATGGTGAATCTGCTTGAGCACGAAGTGTTTTCCGCCGTGCTCGGCAAGATATGAGTATCCGCCTTTTCCTTTTCCAAGGAGCTTTTCAATGCGGTATTCTGTTTTATTGACAAAAAGATATTCAGCCATATTGCTCCTCCAAAAAAGTTCTTTAATTTAATATACAATATATTAAAATATATAGCAAGAAAAAATCCGCCTGCCGGAGGCTTTTGGCAGGCGGATTTTTTGTTTTTAGAAAATAAAAGAGGGGAAAGCTATGAAAAACAATTTCATTTCTCTGATGTGACTTTATTATAGCCCAAAAATATGAGCACATTTTTTAAATTGTTTTAATAAAATGTAAAGATATATGCTAAAAAGGACTATTTTCGTAAAAACGAAAACAGTCCTTTTTAGCGTGACCGGAAAATAAGCCGGGTTCTGTAATGACGACAATCTATCTTCGCTGCCGGTCGCCCGTGCAGCTTTAATGCCACCTTTGCGAAGCACATCGGGCCGATGCGTTATCCTTCTGTACGGTGTTGCTCCGGATAGGGTTTACAGACCCCCTATGTTACCATAGGACGTGGTGAGCTCTTACCTCGCCTTTCCACCCTTACCAGAATAAATCTGGCGGTATATCTCTGTTGCACTCTCCCTGGGGTCACCCCCGGCTGCCGTTAGCAGCTACCCTTGCCCTTGGAGCCCGGACTTTCCTCGCGCGTGTCCTTTCGGAACTACGTCCGCTGCCGTCCTTTCCGCTCACGGGTAAATATTATAAACTATCCGGAGGAATCTGTCAAATAATAATTATTTATATCAAAAAATTTTGAAATTTTTGTCAAAGAATCTTGCAATTTAAAGCATTAAAGCATATAATGGAATATATTATTCCGTGTGGGAGGTTGTTTTAATGGCATTTAAAAACGAATACCTTGCAAAAGTTTATGAAGACATAGAAAAGAGAAACCCCGGAGAAAAAGAATTCCTTCAGGCAGTAAAAGAAGTTTTTGTTTCTCTCGAACCTGTTGTTGACCAGAACCCCAACATCGAAAAATGGGGTATCATGGAAAGAATTGCAGAGCCGGAACGTTTTATCCAGTTCCGTGTTGCCTGGGTTGATGATGCAGGCAAGGTTCAGGTAAACCGCGGATACCGTGTTCAGTTCAACTCCGCAATCGGCCCTTATAAAGGCGGAATCCGTCTTAATCCCACTGTTAATGCTTCAATTATAAAATTCCTCGGTTTCGAGCAGGTCTTTAAAAACAGCCTCACAAGCCTTCCTATGGGCGGCGGTAAAGGCGGCTGCGACTTTGATCCCAGAGGTAAATCCGATCTTGAGATCATGCGCTTCTGCCAGAGCTTTATGACCGAACTTTATCGTCATATCGGCCCGGATACTGACGTTCCCGCAGGCGATATCGGAACCGGCGCAAGAGAAATCGGCTATATGTTCGGCCAGTATAAACGTATCCGCAACGAATGGACCGGAACCCTTACCGGTAAAGGTCTTACCTATGGCGGTTCCCTTGCAAGAACCGAGGCAACCGGTTTTGGTCTTTGCTATTTCACCAAAGAGATGCTTGCATCCAAGGGCGAAAGTTTTGATGGAAAACGCGTAATCATCTCCGGTTCCGGAAACGTCGGTACATACGCAAACAAAAAGACAACCCAGCTTGGCGGCAAAGTTGTTGCACAGAGCGATATCTCCGGTTATGTCTATGACGAAAACGGAATCGATTATAAAATCGTAGAAAAAATCTATCAGCACCGCGGTCTTATTTCCGAATACGTTGATTACGTTCCCACTGCAAAATTTGTTGAAGGCCCGAAGAACATGTGGTTTGATGTTAAAGCAGACGTTGTTCTTCCTTGCGCAACCCAGAACGAAATTAACGAAGAAGCAGCAAAAGCAATCGTTGCAAACGGCGCTATGGCTGTTGCAGAAGGCGCAAATATGCCCAATACTCCCGAAGCTATCAAGGTATATAAAGACGCAGGAATCCTCTATGCTCCCGGAAAAGCATCCAATGCAGGCGGCGTAGCAACCTCCGGTCTTGAGATGACCCAGAACAGCGAACGACTCAGCTGGACTTTTGAAGAAGTTGACAGCAAGCTTGAAAGCATCATGAAAAACATCTATAAGAGCTGTGTGGATGCTGCTGCTGAATACGGATTTGGATACGACCTTGAAGCCGGTGCAAATATCGCAGGCTTCAAAAAAGTTGCCGAAGCAATGATTGCCCAGGGCGTTGCATACTGATAAAGTTAAAAACTCCGCTGTTA
>JAFYOZ010000058.1 GCA_017547705.1 Oscillospiraceae bacterium | reverse complement strand
TCCGATTATTTTTGCTTTGCCAAAGTCGCGAAGACCTGCAGCAAAAAACTCTGCAGCACCGGAAGTGCTTTCGTTAACGATTACAACGATGGGGATAACAGTTTCGCGAGCATTGGAAGAATAGATAACTTCGCTTTCGCCATTGTTATACTCGATATAGAGCATATCGCCGGAACCGACAAGTTTATCGATCATTTCTGCTGCGGAAGAAATAACGCCGCTGTTAACGGAACGTACATCGAAGATAAGAGCAGGCGCTCCTTCGGAAATGGCCTTTTCAACAGCTTTGCTGAACTGATCGGGAGTTCCTTCGCTGAAATTATCAATACGAATATATCCAAAACCATTGAAAGAAGTTGTAAAAACAGTAGTCGGAACAAGAATACGTCTTGTGATTTCCATTTCGGTATCTTCACTGTCACGGCGAACAGTAAGAGTTACTTTTGTACCGGCTTCGCCGATGAGAAGAGCTTCTGCTTCGGAATAGGTTTCGGAAGAAAGGTTGATGCTGTCAACTTTGATAATAAGGTCGCCGGGAAGGATTCCTGCGGAAGACGCAGTAGAACCATCAAGAACCTTTGTAACAAGCATATAACCGTCGTTATCCATGGCTGCGGTGATTCCGACACCGGCAACAACAGCTCCGGATGCTTCAAGATAAGCAGCATATTCGGAAGCGTTCATATATTTTGCATATGGATCATTAATGCCGGAAAGGTAACCTTTTGCAACGGAGTCCATAAGAATCTCTTCGTCTATGGTGCCTGCATGGTTTGAACGCACGCGGCTGTCGATTTCTGTAAACTTTGCGTGCATATTTTCTCGTTCGGTAAGGCTGGTAACTTTTTCGTTAAAATTGCGAAGGGAATATACCATAGAAAAAGAGAAGGTAATCGCAATCGCAATAAGAATAAGGGTAACAGCAGTACCTAAGGATATTTTTTTACCCATGTTTTTCTCCTTGATTAATAATTAGGTAATATAAGAAATAGGGTTAACGGCGCTTCCGTTTTTACGGACTTCAAAATGAAGATGAGCACCGGTGCTCCAACCGGTATTTCCTACCTTACCAATTTGCTGTCCCATAACAACAACATCGCCTTTTTTAACGCTGATGTCACTGAGATGGGCATAAAGGGTGGTTATACCGCCGCCATGGTCAACAATAACGTATGTGCCATAGCCATAGGAATAACCGTTATAAGGGCAATAGTTGGTATGAACAACCGTACCGGTGTTAACTGCAACAACTTTTGCACCGTGAACGCCGCTTCCGGTAATATCAACGCCGGTATGGAAGTCGGTATTGTTAAAACGCCAACCGTAATAGCTGGAGATTTTTGAATATCCGGGAACGGGCCAAAGCATTTCTCCGCCAACATATTCAGTATTGGAGGAATTGAGGTTTTTATAAATTTCAAGAAGTTCATCCTGAATTTTTTTAGCCTGAGCAGAAAGCTCCTCATAGTTTTCTTCATACTCTTTCTGCATCTGAGAAAGGTCATGAATGGAGTTTTTTGCTTCTTTAAGCTCTTTTTCAAGAGCAGCCTGCTGCTCTTCGAGTTCAGCTTTTTCTGCCTCAAGAGCGGCTTTTTCAGCATCAAGTACGGCTTTTTCTTCATTGAGGAGAGAAAGCTGTTCTTTAAGTTCTGCTACCATCTGCTGATCCTGTTCCGCAATACGAGCAAGAAATTCGGTTCTGGTAAGAAATTCGGAAACGCTTTTTGAACCGAGGAGCATGAGCAGAGAGTTTGCTGTATCGGAATATCCGCCGGTCATATAGATTGCCTTAACTCTGTCGCGGAAAAGCTGAAGAGTATCTTCAATATCCTGTTCTTTGTTGCGGATCTCTATATTTTTTTCGGTGATATAGTTTGAAGTAAGAGCGATTTTTTCTTTGCCGACAGCGATGGATTCTTCAATGATGCTGATTTTTTCATCAATGGAGTTTGCAAGAGCCTGCTGTTTTTTCTTATCGTTCTTAATATTGTTAATTTTGTTGTTATAATCGGTCATCTGCTGCTGGAGCTGAACCTGTTCGTCCTGCAGATCGTTTATCTGTTCTCTGTATTCTTCATCTGTGGATTTCTTTTCGCTTTTTTCTTCGGATGTTTCATCCGCAAGAGCAACGGCAGAAGAAGAAAAGAGCATTAATGCACAAAGGAGAAGGGAAATTGCAGAAAGAAGAAAACGTTTTGTTCTTTTTTCGGTCATAATATCCTCCTTTATTACACTTTAAGGTGTTTTCCGATGAATGCAACACAGCCGAAAAGTCCGATAAATGCGCCGCCTGCAAGGAATCCGATAAGAAGATAATCGGAAATTACAGAGAAAGGAACAAGATCGGTTATAATCTGGCTGAACCATGTTGCGTTCTGGGAAGAAACCCATTTTACAAGATAATCATAAGCGAAATAGATGATTCCATAGGAAATTCCGCCGGAAATAACGCCGAGGCTTATGCCTTCAACGATAAAGGGAAGACGGATGAATCCGTTGGTTGCGCCAACGTATTTCATGATGTTAACTTCTCTTCTGCGGCTGAATACGGTTATCTTTATGGTGTTTCCGATAATCATAAGAGAAACAGCAATAAGAAGACCGATGATGATGATTCCGCCGATATAGACCATGCGTTTAACGCCGGTTATAACTTCTGCAACTTCGGTAAGAGCAGAAATGGAATAAACTCCGTCAACAGTCTCTATTTTTGCGAGAGTTTCTTCAAGATCGGAAACATCGTCAAATGTGATACGGAAAGAATCCGGAAGATTGTTGCTGTCGCCCTGGGAATATGCCTCAAAAAGGATTCCGTCGTCGCCCATGGATTCCATCATGGAATAGAGAGCTTCTTCTTTGGAGATAAACTCGATTGTTGCAATTTTTCCTGTCGCAACGATGTTTTCACGAACATAGTTTATCCATTCTTCGCTGAGATCATCATCGAGATATACGATAGCTTCGCTCTGATCTTCGAGTTCATCAATAATATTGGAAACGTTGATGGAAAGAAGAGCAGCGGCACCGATAAGAAGCATACAGGAAACAAGAACACCGATGGAAGCAAGAGACATAAGATGGTTGTTCCAAAGGTTTTTAAAACCCTGTTTTACGAGGTAAAAGAAGCTGTTCAGCATACATTCGCCTCCAATCCTTCTGTATCGCGGATAACTTCGCCTTTATCAATAGTGATAACGCGGTGGTTAAACTGTTCAACAAGGTCATGCTCGTGTGTTACCATAACGACTGTTACACCGAGTTTGTTGATTTCGTTAAGAAGATCAACGATTTCGTAGGAAAGTTCCGGGTCGATGTTACCGGTAGGCTCGTCCGCAATGATAAGAGAAGGGGAGTTTACGAGTGCTCTTGCAAGAGCAACACGCTGCTGTTCGCCGCCGGAAAGTTCTTCCGGTTTGCATTTCATCTTTGAGGCAAGTCCAACAAGATTAAGCATATAGGGAACTTTTCTCTTGATTTCTCTCGAGGGAACGTTGGTTACGCGAAGAGCAAAAGCAACGTTGTCGTATGCAGTCATATTTGGAATAAGACGGAAATCCTGGAAAACGATGCCTATGGAACGGCGGAATTTAGGAATTCTGTATCGGGGCATTTTTCCAAGATTTTTTCCGTTAACCTTAACGATACCGGAGTTAGCGGTTTCTTCGCGTAGCATAAGTTTAATAAGAGTGGATTTTCCTGCGCCGGAAGAACCAACAATGAAAACAAACTCTCCGTCATCGATACGAAGATCTACTTTATTGAGTGCAATGGTACCGTTGGGGTATTTTTTGGTTACATTCTGAAATTCTATCAATGCAATACCTCACAATATACGTTTTTTGGCTTAGTATTTTACGGGATTTGCAGAAAGATATTTTTTGACCATAAGGGCAACTTTAAAAATGATTGCGTGGTCAAATTCGCGAAGATCCAGACCGGTAAGCTTTTTGATTTTTTCAAGACGGTAAACAAGAGTGTTTCTGTGAACAAAAAGTTTACGGCTGGTTTCAGAAACGTTAAGGTTGTTCTCAAAGAATTTCTGAATGGTGAAAAGGGTTTCCTGGTCAAGGCTTTCGATGGAACCTTTTTTGAATACTTCTCTGAGGAACATTTCGCAAAGGGTGGTGGGAAGCTGATAAATAAGTCTTGCGATACCAAGGTTATTATAGCTTACGATGGATTTATCGGTATCAAAAACTTTGCCGACTTCAAGAGCAACCTGTGCTTCTTTAAAGCTCTTTGCAAGGTCTTTGATTCCGGTTGCGGCGGTGCCGATACCGACATTTACTTTGGTGAAGAATTCTCCGCCAAGGGTATCAACAATGGAGCGTGCAAGTTTTTCAAGGTCTGCACTTTCAATACCCGGACGGATCTCTTTAACAAGAACAACGTCGGATTCGCTTACGCTGAAAACAAAGTCTTTGCTTTTATCCGGGAAAAGATTCTGAACAACGTCGAATACGGAAATATCGTTGGAAGTAAGAACACGGATAAAAAGAACAACTCTGGAAACATCGGTAGGGAAGCGAAGTTCTCTTGCTTTGATATAAATATCTCCGGGAAGGATGTTATCAAGGATAACATTTTTGATGAAGTTTGCGCGGTCGTATTTTTCGTCATAGTACTGTTTGATTCCTGCAAGGGAAACAGCCATAAGAGAGCAGAACTGGGAAGCAAGTTCATCAGTTCCTGCAACAAATACCGCAAATTCGGGTTTTTCATCAGAGCCAAAAGTTTTATATGTAAATCCGTCGCGAACATGACAATCATCGGTGGAACCGTAATCGGTTAAAAGAAAATCGTTTCTTTCGCCGGTGCGTGCAAGATCGCTGCATGCAACAACGGTTGCGCAGTCATCAACAACGCCAACGGTTCTGCCAATGCTGTCGTGCATCTGATGTATTATACCCTGAAATAATCTGTTTGACATTAGTACCCCTCTTTCATCGAATATGTATTTAAAAATGTCCATTCCATATTTTAATGTATATTAATAAAAATTTCAATACAAAATAGTAAAATTTCCATAAAAATTCATATTTATTTTTGGAAGTGTTCAACAGTTAACACGTATAAATGCATAAAAACAGCTAAAGACATTTGTGCAAAACGTAATTTTTATGAAAATAAGCCGATTTGGATTAAATAATAAAGCCCCGGTATAAAACCGCGGGGCTTTTTGTGCAAAATGGTATAAAGCTTATCACATTTTCATCACCTTTAAAAAGGAGCAATTTTCTTCATCCGTATCAAAAATCTCTTCGGAATCTTCTTCATATCGGATTAACGAAAGTCTGTGCGGACTGAATTCTCCGACATAGTCTTCCATCTCTTTTCCGCATATTTCATCGCAGGAAGGATACTTGTTGTTCTTTTTCATGGTTTTACCTCCGGAAGGTTTTATCACATAATATGAAAAACAAAAAGAAAAAAGTCACAGGTATATGTTTCGACGCAAAATTTCTGTTATGGGGGATATAATTTTTAATGCGAAGGGGGGAGGTTTTTGCATGTAATTTATGCGGATATTCTTGTTGCGATAAATCTTGCGGTGGATTATCTTTTGCTTTTTGCGACGGCGAGGCTATTCGGTGCTCAGTTCAAAAGGATACGCGGATTTTTTGGTGCGGCGGTTGGTGCTTTGTATTCGCTTTCTGTGCTTTTTGATTTATCAGGAACGATTTTTGCTTTAATAAGTACTTTGTTTTCCGGAATTATGATTCTGATAACCTTTGGAAAAAGAAATATTAAAGATTTCATAAAGCTTTTGGTGATTTTTTACATATGCGGCTTTTTGTTTTCCGGATTCATGGTGCTCATAAATTCTTTAGCAAAAAACGATTCGTTTTTTGCTAAAGGCGGGATTGTTTATTTCGACTTTTCAGCCATGGAAATAGTTATATCAACTGCTGTAGCACTGATTATCACCGAAATTTTGAGAAGAATTTTTCGACATGGAGAACCGGAAGGAGCCTGTATGGTAAAAATTCGGTTAGGAGGAAAAACTGCCGTGCTCAAAGGATTTGTGGATACTGGAAACAATCTTTCGGAACCGTTCAGCGGTTCACCTGTTGCGGTTGCATACACGGATTCTCTTAAAAAAATACTGCCGGAGGATATGTATGAGAGTATCTCCAAAAACAGCTTGAGCACCGATAAAAGATTAAAAACCATTTTTTGCAGTACTGTTTCCGGAACGGTGCTCATGAATTCTTTCCGGCCCGATGAGATGATAATCATAAACAGTTCCGGAGAGTTTTTTGCGGAAGATGTACTCGTTGCAGCATCGGAAAATGTTCCGGAAAACACGGTTATTTTAGGGAAAAACATTCTTTTATCCGAAAAATATAAAACATTATCGGAGGTATGAAAATGAATCTGATAAACACAATAAAAAATAAGCTGATTAAGCTGATACTTGTAAAAACGGGCAGAGATATTTTTTACATAAACGGCCCGGATAATCTTCCACCGCCTCTCAGTAAGGAAGAAGAAGAGAGGATTTTTCTTCTTTTGGAAGAAGGGGATATAGAGGCAAAGAATATCCTTATTGAACACAATCTCCGGCTTGTGGTTTATATTGCAAGAAAGTTTGAATCCACCGGAATCGGTATCGAAGACCTGATTTCCATAGGAACAATAGGACTTATTAAGGCAGTAAACACCTTTGCACCATGTAAAGGCATAAAACTTGCCACATACGCTTCAAGATGCATAGAAAACGAAATTTTGATGTTTATCCGTAAAACCCAGCCCCAAAAGAACGAAGTTTCAATCGATGAACCTCTTAATGTCGATTGGGACGGCAATGAACTGCTTCTTTCGGATGTTCTTGGAACGGATAACGATTGCGTTAACAGAGGAATCGAACAGGATGCGGAAAAGGCAGTCCTTAATGAAACCGTCAATCGGCTCGGAGAAAGAGAACATAAAATAATGGTGCTCCGTTTCGGCCTTGGAGGCGAAAAGGAGCACACTCAAAAAGAGGTCGCCGATATGATCGGCATTAGCCAATCGTATATTTCACGGCTTGAAAAGAAAATTATTATGAAGCTTAAACGGGAACTGGAAAAAACAGCAATGTTTTGATTATGGGTTCATCCGCCAGATTGCAAAATTCAGGTATCCGGCGAAGGAAACCCATGCGAAATATGGAAGCATAATCCAGCCGGCAGTTTTATCGATTCGATAGAATTTTATCATTGTTATTCCAATGAGCACCAAAAGTCCAAGAAGCCAGAAAAATGCAAGCCCAAAGGCGCGGAAATTGAAGAAAATCAGAGACCAGCAAAAATTAAATACAAGTTGGAAACCATAAAAAATCAGCGATGTATCTATTTCTCTTCCGTTTGAGCACCATATTTTTGCGGCGGCAATTCCCATGAGTATGAAGAGCACCGTCCATACTATCGGAAAAAGCCATGATGGGGGAGAAAGCATGGGGCGGTTAATCTCGGAATAAATGGACATACTTTTTCTTGTAAGAAAAGCCGAAAGACAGCCGATACCAAGAGAGATTGAAACGGAAATTATAAACGGTAAATATTTTTTGAGCATCGTAACACCTCCGATTAGGATTATACGGTTTTTTAGGCGTTTTTATACTATCCGAGGGAGAGAGAAAAATGAAAAAGAAGAGAGAAAAAATAATCGTTCCGATTTTTGAAACCAATCCCATTGCAAAATCTGAAAAGGGAAGCAAAGAAAACAAAAAAGAGGCCATAGAGATGGCAAAAGAATGGGTTGAAGAACATAAACTATGATAAAAAGCTCCGTTTTAATTTGATAAAACGGGGCTTTTTGTATATTAAAACAGAAATTTAAATATTTATAAAAAAATATGTTGTTTGTGCTAATTTTGTGCTATAATATATCTGTCTAGTTGTATATAACTGGAAGGAGTGAATAAAATGGACGAAATCTGCAAAGAAATACGCAGAATGACAGTTGAATGTATCGGCAGCATCGGAAGCGGACATATCGGCGGTTCCATGTCTATTGCTGAACTTATGAAGGTGCTCTATTTTGACAAGATGAATGTCGATCCGGCAAATCCCAAAATGGAAGGTCGCGACAGACTTGTTGTATCCAAAGGCCATGCAGGCCCGGTTGTTTATGCAACCCTTGCTCTTAAAGGTTTCTTCCCGAAGGAATGGCTCTATACCCTCAATAAATTCGGTACCAACCTTCCCAGCCATTGCGATATGAACAAAACCCCCGGCGTTGATATGACTGCCGGTTCTCTTGGACAGGGTTTCTCCTGCGCTGTCGGTGTTGCAATGGGCTCCAAAATTAAAAAAGACGGAGCTACCATCTATGCTGTTATCGGTGACGGCGAATCCCAGGAAGGACAGATTTGGGAAGCAGCAATGCTTGCAGCAAGCAGAAAGCTCGATAACCTTATCGCATTTACCGACTATAACAAGATGCAGCTTGACGGTGATGTAGAGGATATCAACTCTCTTGGCAATCTTAAATCCAAATGGAAAGCTTTTGGTTGGTACACCCAGGAAATTGACGGTCACGACTGCGATGCAATCTCTGCAGCAATCGACCGCGCAAAAGCAAAAAAAGGCCAGCCTTCCATGATTATTCTTAATACCGTTAAAGGCAAAGGTATCAGCTTTGTTGAAGCGGCAGGTTTTAAATGTCACAGCATGACCATGAATAAAGAAAACGTTGAAGCCGCACTTGCGGAACTTCAGTGAGAAAGGAAGGCGGATTTTTATGATGATGAGCGAAGCTTTTGGAAGCACCATTGCCGAACTTATGAAAAAAGATGAACGCATTTGCGTTCTTGATGCCGACCTTGCAAAATGTAACGGAACGGTTGGAATTCATAAAGAATTCCCCGAAAGAGCATTTGATGTTGGTATTGCAGAACAGAACATGGCTTCTGTTGCCGCAGGACTTTCTTCCTATGGTTTTATCCCATTTATTTCTTCTTTCACTCCTTTTGCAACAAGAAGAATCTGCGACCAGATTGCAATTTCCATTGCATATGCAAAACAGAATGTAAAAATCGTTGGTTCCGACCCCGGTATTTCTGCACAGCTTAACGGCGGAACCCATATGAGCATGGAGGATATCGGCGTTCTTCGTTCTATTCCTACTATGGTTATTTTTGAACCTGTGGATAACGAGCAGATGATTCAGGCTCTTCCCCAGATCGTTGATTATAACGGCCCTGTTTATATCCGTATGTTCAGAAAAGAAGCTCCTGCTGTTTTTGGAAAAGATTATAAATTCGATCTTTTTAAAGCTGATAAAATCAAAGAGGGAAAAGACGTTACCATCTTCGCAAGCGGAATTATGGTAAAAACCTCTCTTGATGCAGCAGAAAAACTTAAAGCAGAGGGAATAGATGCGGAGGTTATCAACGTACATACCATTAAACCTCTTGATGCAGAAACTGTTATCGAATCCCTTAAAAAGACCAAATGCGCTGTTGTTGCAGAAAACCACAACATCCTTGGCGGTCTTTTCTCTGCAGTTGCTGAAACCGCGGCACAGAATTGTCCGGCACCGATTGTTCCCGTTGGCGTTAAAGACGTATTCGGCGAAGTCGGTAAGCTTGATGCTCTTGCAGAAAAATTCGGCATGACCGAAAAAGACGTTATCGAAGCAGCAAAAAAAGCTGTTGCTTCTAAATAAAGAAAGGCAAAGATTCAAAATGAAAAAGAAAACCAAAAAAGCTCTGTTCGACCCAAGACTTCCCGGCGCAAAAATGATTTTTTACGGTGCAATCCTTCTTATTGCAGCAGGATGCATCAATGCTTTCTTCTCCTGGGTATTCGTTGTGGGAACATATCTTGGAGCAACCACCCTTAGCGATGTTTTTGCTTCTGCACTTGTAACCTGCCTTATGGTTGCAATCGCGTTCCTCGTTGCTGTTGACGGCATCAACCACCGTAACCACCCCAGCAAAGCAAGAGGCATTCTTGTAAAGGCAATCTGTGCTCTTATTATTGCAGTTGCATTTATGCTTCAGCTTGGAACTTTTGAAGGTAATGAATGGGGCGTTGTTGCCGCAGGTATCACCATTGCAGGTTCCGTTGTTATGGCCATTGGCGCATTTAAAAATGCAAAAATGGGCGGCGGCAAAAAGAAATAATTTTATCGCAAACAAAAAAACGCAGGCCAGCGGCCTGCGTTTTTTGCTATAAAAAAGAAGCTCAATCACTTCTTCACCAAGCCGGGTTGCAATTACCCGGACGAGTGATGCCTCGTGATGGCTTCAATCACTGTATAAGGGAAAATAATTCACCTATTAAGCTGATACTTGATAGTGTTGCAGAAAATTTGCAAACTAATGGTGAAAAATTACTCTATGATATAAACCCAATAAAGGGGGAAACAGATTATTGCCACGGTTTTAGTTGATGGGTATGGAATTCAGAACAAAATAACCAAGCCATCAGTTTTCTTAATGCATCCGGGGTCCAATTCCCCGGTCCAATAAGCATAACTGATGGCTCTAATAATAGTATAAGGGAAAACGGATCGCCTGTCAAGCTGATACTTGATAGCGTTGCAGGAAATTTGCAAACTAATGGTGAAAAATCGCTTTATGATATTGACACAATAAAAATGGTGGGGCAGGCCGGAAAATCGGCCACATCCTCACCGATCTCTAATTTACCACAAAATTAAGTAGATGTAAATTTATAGCACTCTGTTGACTAAAGCATCACCAAGTTTGCTTATAAAGCAAAAAATCCCGCAACCTTTCGGTTGCGGGATTTTGGTCTGAGTGACGGGACTTGAACCCACGGCCTCTACCACCCCAAGGTAGCGCGCTACCAACTGCGCCACACCCAGATGCTGTTATGTCAGCAGGAATTATTATAGCATAACACAACAGAAAAGGCAAGCATTATTTTAAAAAATTTTAAAAAATTTTTAAATATTTTGCAAAAAACGTTGTTTTTTGCATTTTTATGCGGTTTTTCAAGTGTGTAAAAGTAATAAACTTTACACATCTGATGCTTTAACGAAAAATGCGAAAAAACCGCATAATTATCAGCTTTTATTGACTTTAGCGTTCACTTTTAAGAAGAAAATCAATTCCAAAATCCAAAACAGAATCAAATCCGTTCTTAAAATCTTCGGGAGAAATTTCTTTAAAAATATCGGGTTTTATTCCTTTTCTGATAAATTCAGTACCGTCAAAAAGTTTGTATCCTACGGAACAAATTCGTATTTTTCCTCCGCAAAGAAGAGATTTGAGAAAAGGAGTACCCGTGGTTCCGCTTGTTTCGGTTCCGATTATAGTTGCACGGTTGTTGGTGCGAAACATCGAAACAAAATCTTCCGCAGCAGAGACCGTATATCTTGATGTAAGAATAATACAAGGCCCAGTATAAATCGCCTTTTGATTTTCGTTGCCGTATATATCTTCGTATTCTTTGTAATATGTTCCGGAAATGATTTTTTTACTTTCATCAAGCTCTTCTGCAGTAATAAAACCGCTGGAAAGTTCTTTTTCTATGGTTTCACGGCTCCAGTTTGTAAGCTGACTTGCGGAAGCATAGTCGATTCCGGTAATAGTTCTTGTTCTCTTTTTACAGGAGTTGAATTTTCCGGATATCAGAAGCTCTGCGATTTTTGCTCCGAACATTGTCATTCCGCCGATATTTTCCCGCAAATCGAGAATAAGTCCATTAGGGGATTTTGTATTATCAAAAACATTGCGAATTTCTTTTGCGGCGTCTTCGTACATAAAATTATCCAGACGAATATAGAGAATATCGTTTTTGTATATTCTTATATCAAGTTTTCCGTTGGAAATGTTTTTATACTCTTTCGGTGATTTAAGAAAAGATTTTTTACTTTCCGCGGGTTTAGATTGCAGAAGATTAAATGAAAATTCACCTTCGGATGTTTCCATGATATTATTTTCTTTGTTTAAAAGAAACGGAAGAATTCTATTAAGAGCATAGGAGGGAGAGAAATTTTCGATATGATATACATAGCGGAAAGCTTTTTTAAGAAAATCTGAAAAAGAGACGCTGTTTATAGATATAACTTTTGAATGAAGAAATTCAGCATGTTCCGGGATTATGGAATCAATATAATATTCCCCTCCAATATATTTTAAACCAAAAGGAAGGTATCCGGTTTCATCGGAAAGCTCTTTTGGAAAAATATAATCCGTATGTCCGTCGCCAAGAAGATTCATAAATTCAGCAAGAAGAAGATGAAACTCTTTTTCCGTTTTTACATCGTTTATTTTCTGAATATATTCAAAATATTCTTTATCCCAATCAATTTCCGCTTTATCAAAATATGGAAAAACAACGGAAACATGCTTCCAAATTTGAGAAAGATCCGCAATGTGCTCTGATATATTCATATTATCACCTCCGTAACTTTATAAACAAATTATATGGCTGTGGAGTAAAAATACAAGTCTTGAGTTTTTGCGTAATTTATGCTATAATATAGACACCAAAAAGTCTGCATTGTAAAAATGCAGACTTTTTATTTTGTAAAAACAAAAAATCCCCAAAAACGGCTTGTTTAAGGGGATTTTAAGCTTGGAGCTAGTGACGTGACTCGAACACGCGACCTGCTGATTACGAATCAGCTGCACTACCGACTGTGCTACACTAGCAAATATTTGGTTGACTGTAATATTATATATGATGTTAACCTTTCAGTCAAGAAGATTTTTGTGCTGAATTTTACGGAAAATTAATAAAATTTAAGTAGACAGAAGCGTTTTCACATGGTATTATACTTTAGATACATTATTATGAAAGGAGAACAGCTTTTATGGCAAGAAAAAAACTCAGCGTTGTAAGAACAAAAAAATATAAAAAGCTTGTTCGCCTTTTAGCTGTTTTTGCTGTGATAGTTCTTGTTGCCGGTCTTATTGCATACGGCTGGCAAAAACATGAGGAAGAAAAATATCCGGAAGGAACAGAGAAGGATTATAGCCTTCCTAATGCATTTATAGATTTTGCAAGACTTATAAATGATTTTATGACTCAGTCCGATGAAGAAGAACCTGTTGAAGTTGATGAACCTCAAAAAGATGAAGAGGATGAGGAAGATAATATTATAATTGTCGGTTCCAGCGAAAATACTTCGAAGGATGAATCTCCGGAAGTTACGGAGGAACCGGAAATCCGCGGCGGAATAGCTCCAAAAAGCGAAAATAACGGATACTATCCTTTTAGAAATACACTTTTTGTTGGCGATTATTTTGTTGTTCAGGCAGAAAATCTTGGATATTTTGAATATTCGAAATTTTCACATGCTTCCGGAACCGGAATTGATATGAATACAATCATCACCAAAAAAACAATAAAGGCAGACGGAGAATCCTATACTGTTGCACAGTATGCGGCAACCATGGAAAACATAGAGGCGGTTTATATCATTTTCTCCGCAGAAAGTATTTCCTGGATGGATTGCCCAACTTTTGTAAAGAAATATACTGCTTTTGTTGAAGAAGTTGTCGCTGCACATCCTGAGGCACATATCTATGTCCAGCCGATTATTCCCATTAACGAAGAAAAATCATCCAAAAGGGGATATACTGTTACCAACGAAAAGATAAATGAAATAAACGAATATATCCTTGCACTTGCGGAAGAAAAAAGCTTTTGGGTTCTTGAAATTGATGATATTTTTATAACCGAAAACGGAGAACTTTCTTCCGAATCTACCACTAACGGAATCCGTCTTGAAAAAGAGGTATATGAGGTTTGGGCAGATTATATTCTTACCCATAAAGCACATTAATTAATCGGCGGCCGAAAAATGGCCGCCTTTTCTGTAATTATAAACGCGGAGGTTTTATATGTTTTCGGATGATTTTATAAAAGAAATGGGATTTGATAAAGATTCCGTTAAAATTTCGCCGTTTATCAATGAGGAAGACGGGGAAGAATATGAAGTCTGGAAGATAGAAGCAGAAGAAAAAACCTTCGTGCTCAAAAAAGAAAAGGGCAAAGAAGCAATAATTTATGAAAATTATCTTTCTGTGCTCAATGAGCATGCACCAAAATTTTATGGAATTTTTGAGCATGGAGAAGAAAAACATCTGCTCATGGAGTATTTTGATGGAGAAACAACCACAAAATGCGATAGAATAAAGCTGAAAAATGCCATAGATGCCCTTATCGGTATCCAAAAAACTTTTTGGAACAGCGAAGAAGCAGAAGGGGACGGATACTATAACGAAAGCCTTTTAAAAAGAAAGAAACGCGGAGAATTTCTTTTTGATGAAGAAATCGAAAAAGCCTATGGCAGGTTTTTAAAAAGATATGAAGAAATTCCAAGAACGCTTTGCCATGACGATTTGCTTCCGTTTAATATTCTTTCAGATTCAGAAAAAGCCGTTATAATAGATTGGGAATATGCCGGAATCCTTCCGTATCTTGTTTCTTTTTCAAGATTTATTGCTCATTTCTCCTCGGAAGAAGACGCGTTTTTCTTCCTTGAAGACGGAGAGAAAGAATGGGCTATCGATTATTACTATAACAACTTTATAAAAGAAAAAGGAATACAGTATTCTGAATTTATGGATGATCTGGATTTATTTTTGCTTTATGAATACTGCGAATGGGTCATGATAGGAAATAAATACGAGGATGCAAAAGGAGAAAGATTTTATCAATATCTTTCTTTAGCAAAAGAAAAAGCGGGAAAAATAAACAGTAAATAAAAAAAGCCGGGCCAAAAGGCCCGGCAATTATTTTTTTATTAGTAGTTTTTTGCCTGGATTTCGAAGTATGCCTGAGGATGTGCACATACGGGGCAAACAACAGGAGCGGATTCACCAACATGGATATGGCCGCAGTTTGCGCATTTCCAGATAACGATAGAACCTTTCTGGAATACTTTGCCTTCTTCAACGTTAGCAAGAAGAGCACGATATCTTTCTTCGTGTTCTGCTTCGATCTTGCCTACGCCTTCAAAGCGAAGAGCGATTTCCTCAAAGCCTTCTTCACGAGCTTCTTTTGCGAAGGTTGCATACATATCGGTCCATTCATAGTTTTCGCCTTCTGCTGCAGCGAGGAGGTTTTCAGCAGTGGTGCCGATGCCGCCAAGATATTTGAACCAGAGTTTTGCATGTTCTTTCTCGTTTTCAGCGGTTTCGAGGAAGAGTCTTGCGATCTGTTCATAACCTTCTTTTTTCGCTTTGCTTGCATAGTAGGTGTATTTGTTTCTTGCCTGAGATTCGCCAGCAAATGCGGTCATAAGATTCTGTTCGGTTTTAGAGCCTTTGAGTTCCATAGTTTTTTCTCCTTTTTGATTAGAATTATTATCTTCATTCTGAAGGGGTACAAATTCAGATGCGCCATGTTTACAGAGAGGGCAGACAAAATCTTCGGGAAGTTCTTCGCCTTCATAAACATATCCGCAAATCGGGCAGCGCCAACCTTTTTTTACTTTCGGAGGCTGGGGCTTCGGTTTAATATGGCTCTGATAATAGCCATAGGTGAGGGAATCCTCGGAAGAGAGAATCTCTGCTTCGGTAACATCAGCGATAAACATTGTATGAGTTCCGAGATCAACTTCTTCAACAACTTTTCCGGCAACAAAAGCATTGATGTTTTCGGAAAGTCGAAGAACGCCGTTTTCTCCGCGAACGGATCTAACCTCCGCAAATTTATCTGCATCTTTTCCGCTTCTGAATCCAAAGTTTTGGAAAACAGAGAACGGAGCAGAAGTTGAAAGAACGGAAACAGTAAAATCTCCGGTATTCTTAATCATATCATGAGTAAGATTAAGCTTGTTTACTGTTACGCTTACGCGAAGCGGAGTATCTGTTACCTGAGAAAAGGTATTGATGATACATCCGTTATCTTTTCCGTTTTCGCGGGATGCGACAACATAAAGACCATAAGAGATTTTAAACAATGCCTTGATATCCATATTATAATCTCCCTTCAATAAAATTTCAATGTTATTTTTTGAAAATACAGTCGGAGCAAAGTCCGCTGAAAACAAGGCGATAACCGCCGATTGAAAAACCGTTTTCTTCCTTAATGCGCTTTTCAATTCCATCAAGTTCCGGGACATCAACATCACAGACTTTTCCGCATTTGTTACATCTTAAATGATGATGTGCACAAAGGGTTGTATCAAATCTGTCTGCTCCGCCTGGAATCTGAAGATGGAGGATTTCGCCTTCTTCGGAAATACGGTTAAGGATTCTGTAAACGGTTGCCTTGCTTATGGAAGGGAATTCGCTGTGAACGCATTCATAAACTTCATCAGCAGTTGGATGGTCAAGTGACATCAGCGCATTGATTATCGATGTTTTCTGAATGGTATTTTTCACTTAATCACTTCCTAAATAAGAACTGTTTGCAATTAGGATTATATCATCATTTCTGAAATTGTCAATATATTTTTCAAAAAAATTTTCAGATTATTTTTCCAATTATAATTATAATCATTTACCACTAATATTAATCCAATCGGGAGCAAAAATAATGTTGCAAACGCAAAATTAATAAAGGAGTGTATAAAAATAATGTCCAGTTCTAACAAACAGGCTAAAGCAGCTCTCGAAAGATTTAAACAGGAAGCAGCAAACGAAGTAGGTGTTAACCTTAAACAGGGTTATAACGGCGATCTTACTTCCCGCCAGGCAGGTTCTATCGGCGGCCAGATGGTAAAAAAGATGGTCGAATCCTATGAAAACGGCATGAAATAAGAATAACAGAATTTTTCAAAAAAAACGGGGCAAAAAGTGCTCCGTTTTTTTATTTAAATTATTGTTAATAAAAGATACATTATATTGACTATAAATGTTAATAAATGTTATATTAAAATATATATCATTAAATAGAAAACATTTATTATAGAAAATTTTGAAAGAGAGGTAATTTTTTTGCTTTCAAAAATCAGCGTAAAAAAACCATATACGGTTCTTGTTGGAGTAATAGCAATTATTGTTCTCGGCGTTGTTTCATTTTTAAAATTAACTCCGGATCTTCTTCCGAGCATGGATTTTCCTTATGTAATAATTACCACTACATATATCGGTGCTGCTCCGGAAGAAGTTGAGGAAACAGTAACAAAGCCAATCGAACAGAGCATGGCAAAACTCGATAATATCAATAATATTACCTCGACCTCGTCCGAAAACTATTCTCTTGTAATGCTCGAATTTGCGGAAGGTACAGATCTTGGAGTTGCTTCCGTCGATATTACAAACGCTCTTGGACAGCTTGAAGCAGGCTGGAACGATTCTGTCGGAACTCCGATTATGATGAAAATAAATCCGGATATGCTTGCAACAGCAGTTGTTGCAGTAAGTGTTGAAGGTCTTGATGAATATGAGCTTACATCTTTTGTAAACGATAATCTTCTTTCACAGCTCGAAGGTGTTGAGGGTGTCGCTTCCGTTTCTGCGGAAGGAATGATAAACAAAAGCGTTGAACTTATCATTTCTAAAGATAAAATCGCAGAACTTAATGAAAAAATAAAAGGTGAAATTGAAAAGCAGTTTGATGAGGCATATTCTGCTATTGAAGATGCTGAAAAACAGCTTGCTGACGGGAAAAAAGCAATAGAAGCAGGAAACCTCGAACTTGAAAAAGGTAAAAAAGAGCTTGATGCCGCAAAAGCAGATGTAGAAAAAGAGCTTGCAAAAGGAGAAGCGGAACTTTCTTCCGCAGCAAGAGAGATTGCCAAAGCAAAGCGCGAACTCCAGGCAGCGGAAGAAGAAATCCTTACCCAGATGGATGCGCTTTATGCTGCATATGACCAGCTTATTGAAGCAAGCGTAAGCGTTGCAATTCTTAAACAAAGCGAGATTGCACTTTCTTCAACTCTTGCAGCTCTTGAAGCAGTCAGAGATTATGTTGACGGAAACGAAGATATAGATTTTTCCGAAATTGACGCAATAATCTCCGAAATGACCGGAAAAGAATATACAACATACGGTGCTCTTGTTGCAGGAATTGCAGAAGTTCAGAAAGGCCTTGATGAAGTAAGAAAATATATTGCAGAGATAGATTCCGCTCTTGCTGAATTTGGATATGATTCCGATTCGATTTGCGAAGCTATCGGAGCAATAGAAGAGGGAATAGCAACCTGCGAAAACTATCTTCTTGAAATCGAAAAAGGATATGCGGAACTTGAATCCGCAGAACTTCAGCTTTCCCAGGGTGCATCAATGCTCGCTTCCGGAAAAGCAGAGGCAGAAAAACAGTTCTCTGAAGCAGAAAGCATGCTTGCAGCTTCTGCGGAGCAGCTTAAATCTTCTGCGGGACAGATTGCTGCTGCAGAAAAAGAGCTTGATGCAAACCGCGAAATGATAGATGCCGCCATGGAAGAAGCTCTTGGCGCAGCAGATGTAAGTTCTGTTATCACCCTTGAAATGGTTACGACAATCATCTATGCACAGAACTTTGAGATGCCAGTCGGCTATGTTCTTGATGACGGAAAATCCGTACTTGTAAAAGTCGGCGATAAGTTCGATAGGGTAGATAACCTTGGCGAACTTGTTATCTTCGATATGGGTATGGAAGAACTTGGCGCTGTAACTCTTGGCGATGTTGCAGAAATCAAATATACCGATAACTCCGATGAAACATATGCAAATATCAACGGAAAAAACGGTGTTATCCTTTCCTTTAATAAACAATCCAACTATGCAACGGCAACGGTTTCTAAAGCTCTTGAAGAAAAATTTGCACAGCTTGAAGAGAAATACGATGGACTTGAATTTTCTCCGCTTATGGACCAGGGAGATTATATCGATATAATTATAGGTTCCGTTTTGGAAAATATGGTTATCGGTGCGGTTCTTGCAATAATAATTCTTATTGTTTTCCTTCGTGATATAAAACCGACCTTTATGGTTGCATTAAGTATTCCGATAAGCGTTGTTTTTGCAATCGTTCTTATGTATTTTTCCGGAGTAACTCTCAATATCATCTCTCTTGCCGGTCTTGCGGCAGGTATCGGTATGCTTGTGGATAACTCCATTGTTGTTATTGAAAATATATACAGGCTCAGAAGCCTTGGACTTTCTCCGGTAAAAGCGGCGGTTTCCGGTGCATCCCAGGTTGCAGGAGCAATAACTTCATCAACCCTTACAACCATCTGTGTTTTCCTTCCTATCGTCTTTGTTGAAGGCCTTACCAGACAGCTTTTCGAGGATATGGCTCTTACCATTGCATATTCCCTTATCGCAAGCCTTATAATCGCGCTTACCCTTATTCCGGCTATGTCTCCGGCGGTTCTTAAAAAGGTTAAAGAAAAGAAAGAAGCCGAAGGCAAATTTATGCATGGCTACGGAAAAATCGTTGAATTTGCTCTTAAGACAAAAGTCCTTGTAATTCTTCTTGCTGTTGTGCTTCTTGGAACAAGCGCATATGCATGTATAAGCCGCGGATACATCTTTATGCCGAACTTTGAATCCAATCAGCTTACTGTTAATATCACTCTTCCGGAAGGTTCCGATATCGAGGATACCGCAGAAATCTGTAATGAATTCGGAAAAGAAGTCCAGATGCTCAAAGGCGTTGATACAGTTGGTACGATGCTCAGCGGCGGAATGACGAGCATGTTCGGAATGTCGACCGGTTCTTCCGATGTAACATCCGCCGTAATGTATATCCTTCTTGATAGCGAAGGAGAAAAAGAAGCGGCAAAAATTACAGACGCAATCGAAGAAATTTCTAAAGATTATTCCGATTCCGCGGATATTGCGGTAACCGGAGGTATGATGGATTCGCTTAGCCTTCTTACCGGCAGCGGAATTACTGTTAATGTTTACGGAAACGATATCGAAGATATCACAAAAACTGCAAAAGAAATCGCCGATATCATCAGAAACGTTGAGGGAATTGAAAATGTTTCTGACGGCGAAGAAAACGCAGAACCTACCATCAATATCAGTGTAAATAAATCCGAAGCTATGAAAAACGGACTTACCGTTGCACAGGTTGTTCAGGAACTTGCAACAAAGCTCACTAAGAGCGTTTCTGCTGCAACTATCGATACAGAGGATGGGGAATATGAAGTAATCGTAATATCTGAAGAAGCAGAAAACTTTACCAGAGAAGATATCGAAAACTATGTATTCACCGTTACAAAACAGGACGGAACAAAAGCAGAAGTAAAACTTTCTGATATTGCCGAAATTGGCGACGGAACAACTCTTTCCAGCATCGGAAGGGATTCCCAGAGAAGATATGTTACCGTTTCTGCCGGTGTTAAAGAAGGACAGAACGTAACTCTTGTTGCAGCAGATGTTGAAGCCGCCTTGGAAGGATATACTGCTCCGGAAGGTGTTGTATATGAATTCTCCGGCGAAAACGAAAGCATTATGGAAGCTCTTTGGGAACTTCTCAAGATGCTCGGAATCGGTGTAATTCTTGTTTATCTTATAATGGTTGCACAGTTCCAGTCTCTTCGTTCTCCGTTTATCGTTATGTTTACAGTTCCTCTTGCATTCACCGGAGCATTTATTGCTCTTATGATTTGGGGAATGGAGATAAGCGTTGTTGCAATGATCGGTCTTGTAATGCTTGTTGGTATTATCGTTAACAACGGTATCGTTCTTGTTGACTGCATAAACCAGCTTCGTGAAGGCGGAATGCCAAGAAGAGAAGCAATTATCGAGGCTGCAAAAATCAGACTTCGTCCGATATTCATGACTGCTCTTACAACCATTCTTGCGCTTATTCCGATTGCGATGGGAATGGGATTCGGTTCGAGCCTTATCCAGCCTGTTGCAGTCTGCTGTATCGGCGGTCTTACATATGCAACTATTATGACCCTTGTGGTTATTCCTGTCATGTATGAACTTCTTTCCAAGAAAAAAATGAATGTAATAAAAGCGGAAGATCTTGAGATTTCCGAACTTTAATATACAAATTAAAAACGGAGGTATATTATGGATAACAAAACACTTGTAAAAGAGGCACTTGAAGCAAGAGAAATGGCATATATTCCGTATTCCGGATTTGCAGTCGGTGCTGCGCTTCTTACTAAAGATGGAAAAATTTATCGCGGATGCAATATCGAAAATGCCGCATTCGGACCCACCAACTGTGCGGAAAGAACTGCATTTTTCAAGGCAGTAAGCGAAGGTGAAAGAGAATTTGCCGCTATTGCAATAGTAGGCGGCCCGAAGGGAAAACCTCCGGTTGATTTTTGCTATCCCTGCGGAGTTTGCCGCCAGGTTATGGCAGAATTTTGCAGCGACGATTTTATCGTTCTTATCGGTAAGAGCGAGGATGAAATCAGAGAACATAAATTAAGCGATATCCTTCCTTTTACTTTTAGAGAACCCGATCTCCATAAATAAAAAGGAGCTGTTTTTATGAACAGAGGAGCTGCTTTATATCTTTTAAGATTGATGGCAGAAAGATTTATAGGTGCGGCGCTTTTTTGGATTGCCGCAAAAGGGTTTGATCTTCGCTCCGGAATATTTTTTATAATTTATATTGCGGTTGCTCTTGTTTCCGGAATAATTATTTATAGAAAAAATCCTGAAACATTAAAAGAGAGGGGAAAGGTGAATACCGATTCTCCAAAATGGGATAAAATCCTGCTTCTTGTTTTCTGGCTCCTATCGTTTTTTATTATTTATTTTGTTGCAGGAAAAACCGTTCCGCTTGGTAAGGAAATCGATTTTGATTTTATTGCGGGAATTGTTCTCTATCTCTTTTCTGCCTGGATTACAGTAAAAGCGATGATAGAAAACACATTTCTTGAATCAACAGCGAGAATCCAGTCCGACAGAAACCAAAAGGTTATACAAACTGGACCTTATTCTGTAATAAGACATCCGACATATTCGGCGGTTCTTTTATGGTGCGGCGCAATAAGATGCATTTTTCCCTCTGCAGAAGTTTTACTGCTGGCGATGGCAATAGCAACTGTTATCATAATAAGAACAGAGCTTGAAGACGATATGCTTAAAGAAGGACTTCCCGGATATAAAGAATATTCTGAAAAAGTAAAATACAGACTTATACCGTTTATATGGTAAAAAAATCCCGTGCTCAAATGAGCACGGGATTTTTTATCAGCCGCAACCACATGAGCATACACCCATGTTTTCGTTTTCATCAAGTCGCGGAGGGAAAAATTCGCTGGTCGGGAATTTAATATGTTTGAAAATTTCGCAGGGATCATCGGTTGTTGTAACACATTCTTTTCCGGGAATGCAAAAATCATATGCCGGAACAAGCATCTGTACTCTGCGCTCAAGCTGAACGATAGTGAAAAGTCCAAGAGTGATAAGCACCTTTTTGCCGGTTGGTTCAACAAAATTTCCACAGAAGCATTTTTGAACACATTCCGGGAAGTTTATGCAGCATGGAGATTCACATTCGCAGTTTTCAGCAAGGCGGCTGTGAAGTACGATTGGGGATACAACCTGAACAACAGCTCTTGGATTATCCGTTGTTGTTCCGCCGATTACCGGAACTTCGGAACTGAAAACCTTAACATTTCCTTCGCTGCCATAAAGGATGACCTTTTTGGAGAAGAAAGCAAGACCGGTTACGGTATCAGCTGTGGAAACCGGGGTATAATATGCGGAAAGATTTACCTGGAAATAAAAAGTCATATCAACGGAATAAAAACCGCGGTTGAAAGGGATTGGTTCAACTTCCAGGAAAACATTAAGTACTTCGACGCTTTTTGCTTTAACCGTAAGGGCGCGGTTTATTTTTGCCTGCTCCGATTCAGTAAAATAAACCTGGAGATCTTCCAAGCAATCTTTGTCTGAACAGGAATCGTAGATCCTTCCGGCGTCGATACATACCGCCTCTTTAAAGGCAGCGTTGCTGTTTGTCTTTTGCTCTGCCATAATAATCCTCCTAACATAGTGTTAAGCTGCCTCTGCATAAGAAGGCACACTTAGTATATTTTATGAGGAAAGACGGCTTTTGTTCACATATCAGAAACGTAAATCCGAAATTATATCTTCTATATGTATTGGTCGAACAGCTTTTTCTGCAAGTGTATGAGCAAGATTTTTTGCTTTTTCCTTTCCGCAGCTTCCAAGAAAAGATGATTCGTGTTTATCGCTGCCGCAAATATAAGATTCGATAAAATATGAATTTTTGTCATTGATAACGCAATATGTTATGTCAAAATTTCCGTCAGACACATCTTTTGCAGTAAAAATAGTCTCATAAACCATAGCTATAACCTCCTCTTGGCTTTTGCCTTGATATGATTATATTCCCGGAACAGAGGATAAATCCAGCGGTAAAAAATGCCTATGACGTTTTGGAATAAAAAAGCTGTGCTCAATTTTTGAGCACAGCTTTTTTTATCGAATTTTTCTTCCTTCAAGATAATATCTTTTTTCGTAAGGATGGCCCATGGCAAAGCTTTTTCTGACAAAAACGGAGTTGTTTTTAATCATTTCATAAACGCTGTCCCTATCAAATTCCCTATAGCAGAACGCAAGAGAATTCGGCTCTTTTCCAAGACGTTCACAGGTATCCGCATCATGAACATATTCAATTTTTGCTTCGGGATGTGATTCGAGCCAGCGGTCCAGAATGGGCTGAAGCTTCTGTAATGACGGAAGAGCTGTAATATCAAGTTCCATTTCCGATAACGCCTTCTCGGGGTCAGAAACGCCTGTAATAAGGCGATTCATACATTCATACGGCATAGCAGGGTCATAAAGGTTAATGATTTCCGCAAGGCAGAAACGGGCAGGATGATTTTCTTGCTCTTTTGGGGAAAGATTCTTTTTAAGTTCTTCCCAATAACATTTTGCTGTTGCAAAAGAATGGTTTCCGTCGCCCATGGCAAAGGAAAAAGTTCCGCCGTTTTGGATAAAAAGCTCACAAAGAATATCAGCGGTTTTTTGATAAAGTTCTTTATTTTCTATTTTTGTTCCGCGGAGATGTCCGCCGCCTTCCATAAGATCAAAATCATATATTTTCGGAAGATTTTTTGTTTCCTTGCGGAGCATTTTCATAAGAAAATCTTCTTTATCAACAATAAGCATCAGCACATGAGGAAGTTCAAGCGGCGCTCTCTTCCTGATTTCCACCCTTGGTGCAACTCGTGTTATATCTGTCATTTCCGTGACTTTTATAAGTTTATCCGAACCGGGATTATAATCGTATTGCTCAAGGTCAAAAGCAGCAATAAGACCGTATCTTGTGCCATCTGGAGTATCTCTTTCGGTAAAGATAAAACCTTCGCCGATTTCTTCAAGAGTTCCGTCAGAAAGATATTTTTCCATGTTTTTTGAGCGTTTTTCATAATCTCTGTCACCGGAAAGAAGCCATGCTTCCGGGAGAGTCATATGCAGGGTAGAGACAGAATCTCCGACGTAATTTTTAACTTTTTCCCAATACTCCGGCTGTGCAGCATATTGGTCACATGCAAGAACGGCATATTTTGAATAATCGCTTCCGGGTTTTGGTAAAAGAATATTCGGGATTTTTACACCGAGTTTTTTGAATTTTTCGTTATAGTCCATAAATTGAACCTCCTGAAAAAATTGGCGGAACAATGTTCCGCCAAAATTCTGATATTAAAGTACGCGAACTCTGAGAACGCCGTCAATAGTGGCAAGACTTCCGGAAAGTTCAGCAGGAACGTCTTCATCAAAGTCAAGGATGGTATATGCAACAGAATTTCTGGATTTGTTTACAAGGTTTTCGATATTCATACCCGCTCCGGCAACTTTTTCCGTGATAATACCGAGCATACCGGGTTTGTTATGATGAATAATAGTGATTCTTCCTCCGGCGGCTCTTGGGAAAGATACTGCGGGAAGGTTAACGGAGTTTACAATATTTCCGTTTTCGAGGTAATCCATAATCTGTTTTGCGGCCATTTTTGCACAGTTTTCATCTGCTTCGGGAGTTCCTGCACCGAGATGAGGCGTTGCCATTACGTTTGTAAGTTCAAGCTGTTCGGCAGTGGGGAAATCGGTTGCAAAGGCTTTTACCTTGCCAGCCTTGAGAGCATCAACAAGAGCTTCATTGTTGATAACCGGGCCACGGGCATAGTTAATAAGATAAACTCCGGGCTTCATCATCTCAATTTCCGCTTTATTTATGTAATCGCGGGTTTCATCGGTAAGGGGAACATGAATGGTTATATAGTCACAGGTTTTATAAATTTCTGTAACATCATTGGTAAAATTAAGGTATGCGCGAAGTTCCTTCTTTCTTGCAGGAAGAAGATAGGGGTCATATCCCAGAACTTCCATTCCAAGGTCGCTGCAGGCTTTTGCCATTCTGGAACCGATTGCGCCGACACCGATAATACCGATTTTTTTACCCATGATTTCCGGTCCGCGGAAGGCTTCTTTACCTTTTTCAACTTCTTTTCCGGGTTCGGTAGTGTTAAGACCTTTTACCCATTTGGAAGCTGCTTCAACATTTCTGGAAATCATAACGATTGCCGCAAGAGTAAGTTCTTTAACGGCGTTTGCATTTCCGGCGGGAGTATTGAACACAACAACGCCCTCTTCAGTAAGTCTGTCAACGGGAATCGTATTAACTCCTGCGCCGACACGAACGATTGCTTTAAGGTTTTTGCCCATATCAACGTTATGAAGAGGGGCAGAATGAACCATTATCGCATCCGGATTATCAAGTACATCGGTAATGGCATATTTTTCTTTATCGTACATATCAAGGCCTGCCTGGCCGATTTTATTATAAGTATTGATGATATACATGAGATTATCTCCTTTATTAAAGAATTATTCCCTGTATCCTTTCTCAAAATCCACCATGCACTGTGCAAGGCATTCAACACCTTCTATTGGCATTCCGTTATATATGGAAGCTCTGATTCCTCCGACGGAACGGTAGCCTGCAAGGCTTATCATTCCTCTGCCTTTAGCCATTTCAAGAAATGCTTTTGTGGTTTCATCATCTGGAAGGGTAAAGGTGACATTCATGATAGAGCGGCAATCTTTATCGGCGATTCCTTTATAAAGTTTGGAGCTATCAATGACGTCATAAAGTATATTGGATTTTTTCGTATTTATTTTTTCGAGTTCAGCTACACCGCCCTGTTTTTCAACCCAATCATAAACAAGTCCGCACATATAAATTGCAAAAGTCGGCGGAGTGTTGAGCATGGAACCGGTTTTATCCATTGTTTCATAGCGAAGAAGGGAAGGAACAACAGGGTCGATATCTTTAAGAATCGAACTGCGTTTTACTATCGCTACAGCAACCCCGGCAGGGCCCATATTTTTCTGTGCGCCTGCATAAATAAGGTCGTAATCTTCAACATTGATTACGGTTCCCAATATGCCGGAAGTCCAGTCGCCGATAAGGGGAGTGCTTCCGTGTTCGGGAAGGTTGCGATACATGGTTCCGCATGTGGTGTTGTTTCCGGTTATATGAAGATATGCGCTTCCGGGAAGAATCATGTCTTCTGTAATTTTTGGAAGAGTTCCTTCTGTATCAACGATTTTATATGCATCGCACCAACGGGAAGCTTCTTCAAAAGCTTTTTTTGAAAAAACTCCGTTTACAGCATGAGCAGCTTTTTGACCTCTTCTTGCGAAGTTCATTGCAGCCATGGAAAACTGCATTGTTGCGCCGCCCTGACAAAAAACAACGGCATAATCGTCGGGTATATTCATAATACGGCGAAGAGTTGCTTCGGTTTTTTCCATAATTTCTTCGAAGGGTCGAGATCGATGGCTCATTTCCATCACGCTGCAGCCGGCACCGGGATAGCAGACAAGATCGCGCTGTGCCTGTTCAAGAACAGAAAGCGGAAGTGCTGCCGGGCCTGCTGAAAAGTTATATAATCTTTCCATAAGTTTTATAACACCTCCAAAGAATAATAATTGAACCTATAATACTAATTTTATTCCACTTTTTCAAGCATAATATACTATTTTTGTAGGAAATAATAAATTCAGAGCGAATATTTATACATATTCACATATAATTACAACATTAAATCTTGACTTCCGGATAAAAACAACTGTTTTTATGTGAAAAACGATATTGTATGTGTAAAGTTATTGTGATAAAATAATAAAGAGAAGGGGGATGAATTTATGCCGAAGAAAAATTCCCGTAACACCAAAAGCAAGATTGTTGATGCGGCATGGCGCCTTTTTTATGAACAGGGATATGACGACACAACAGTTGAAGATATAATAGAAGAATCCGGAACATCAAAAGGTTCTTTTTATCATTACTTTGCAGGAAAAGATTCCCTTTTAAGCTCTCTTTCATACCTTTTTGATGAGAAATATGAAGAAATAATGGAAGAAATCGATCCGGAAATGAGTTCTTTTGAAAAGCTTATGTATTATAACGAACAGCTTTTCGGAATGATCGAAAACAGAATTTCCATAGACCTTTTGGCAAGATTATATTCTTCCCAGCTTATTACAAAAAGCGAAAAGCATCTTCTTGACAGAAGCAGAACGTATTATAAACTTTTAAGAATAACCATCAAAGAGGGGCAGGAAAAAGGCGAACTTAGGGACGACGTTACAACCGGAGAAATAGTAAAAGCCTATGCTCTTTGTGAAAGAGGACTTTTATATGACTGGTGCATCTGTAACGGTGAATATGCTTTGAGAGAATATTCAAAGCGTATGATGCCCATTTTTATGAGCGAATTCAGGAAAAAATGATAATTGATGAAAAAAATCCAAAATAAACATTTAAGTTTTGTAACTAATGTTAAAACCCACGGAAATCCGTGGGTTTTTAATTTTGCCAAATTGCCAATTTACATATTGACATTTATAAGTTAAAATATAGCATAGAGAAATATGACAGGAGTGTTTTTTGATATATGGAAAAGAAAGTAAGAAGAATAGGAATCCTCACTTCCGGCGGTGATGCACCGGGCATGAACGCTGTTATTCGTTCTGTAGTAAGAACAGCAGCAAGCCGCGGTGTTGAATGTGTTGGTATCAGAAGGGGATATAACGGTCTTATAACCGGCGATATAATCCGTCTTGATGCGGACAGCGTATCCAGAATCATCAATAAGGGCGGTACGATGCTCTATACCGCAAGAAGCGAAGAGTTTATGACCGAAATGGGACAGAAAAAAGCAGCAGCAACCTGCAAGCAGTTTGGTCTTGACGGAATTATCGCTGTTGGCGGCGACGGAACTTTCCGTGGACTTTACGCTCTTTCTAAACACGGAATCTCTGTTGTAGGTATCCCCGCAACCATTGATAACGATATTAGCTGCACCGATTATTGCCTTGGCTATGACACCGCAGCAAACACCGCTGTTGAAGCTATCGACCGTCTTCGTGATACCATGCAGTCCCACGACCGTTGCTCCGTTGTTGAGGTTATGGGCCATAGAGCAGGCCACCTTGCACTTTATGTAGGTCTTGCAACCAGCGCTACTGCTGTTCTTGTTCCGGAAAAAGAGTTCGATTTTGAAAACGATATTGTCGAAAACATCATAAAAGCACGCCTTAACGGAAAAACCCACTTTATGATTATTATGGCAGAAGGCGTTGGAAAAGCAACAAAAGTTGGCGAACGCATCGCAGAGGAACTTGCTCTTGATACAAGAGTAACCATCCTCGGACATATCCAGCGCGGAGGAAGTCCTTCTGCTCGTGATAGAGTTACCGCCGCTTCCATGGGTTATGAAGCAGTAAAAGTTCTCTGTGAAGGAAAAACAAACCGCGTAATCCGTTCTGTTTCCGGTAAATTTGAAGATATCGATATTATTGATGCTCTCAACATGAAAAAAGGCCTTGATGAAGAACAGTATGAAGTTCTCGAGGCTATGACCGGTATTCATCACCAGAATTAAAATAAAAAAAGCAGCCGATAGGCTGCTTTTTTTATTTTACATAATGAACTTTTTTCTCATCATATTGGTCACGGGGTTCGTGAGTTTCATTGGGATGACCGATATAGATTATATTAAGCGGAATATGATTTTTTGGAAGAGAGAGGATTTCTGCAACTTTTTTCTCGGAAGATTTCATTGGATGAATGCCGCACCATACAGCACCAAGACCGAGATCCGTTACAGAAAGAAGAAGATTTTCTGTTGCAGCGCTGCAATCCTGAATCCAGAATGATGCAAACTGGAGAGGAAGAGCTTTTGAAAGATTTCCGCAAACGATGATAGCGAGCTTTGAATCTATTTTTGTAAAACGGGAAGCTTTTTTAAGTTCAGAAAGACATTCTCCGTCCGTTACAACATAAAATTCCCAGGGCTTTTTATTGCATGCGCTGGGACCGCTCATAGCGGCATGAAGAAGAGTTTGGATATCCTCGTCTGAAACCGGTTCATCGGTAAATTTTCTTATACTTCTTCTTTTAAGAAGCGCTTCTTTAAGTTCCATATTTTTCTCCATCAGTAATATACTTTTTTGAGCATGTATTTTCCCGTAACGGGGTCTTTGTTTTCATAATCGACAAAAACAGCGGCTTTTTCGCTTTCCAAAAGAGAAAAACCGCGTTTTATTCCGGGTTTCCTTTCGTTGCCTTCCTCTGCCTCAATGGAAAGACGGATTTTTTTAATATCTGGATTTGATACTTTGAGCACGGATGGAAGTTTTCCGGAGGAGTTTGAGCACAGTCTGTCGCAAATCATAATATCCTTGAGCACGGAAGGATTGATGCCTTCAAGAGAGGAAAGATATCGATATGCGATTTCTGTATAGTCATCAAGAGATACGGAAAAATTGCAGCTTTCTGCAGCATAAATTCCGAAGTTTTTGAAAAAATCGAAAGGCAAAAGGCCGGTCTTTTCAAGAATATAGTCAACTGTTCCGATAAATCTTCCGCTGTTACAAAGTCTTTCCAATGCGTCTTCGGTTTTATGAAGAACAGAGAGTTCATCTTCATCCAGCCAGGGGGTTGAGATAACTTCATAGGGAGGTTCTTCTGAAAAAGAGCAAGGATATTTTTCATTATCATCACGCATTGCCGCACCGTGAAGAAGTTTTAAAAAACCAAGCTGGAGCATATTTGAACGAAGGTTATAACCGATATTAAAACTGTTTTTAAAACTTTCAAAATCCTCAAAAGGAAGACCGGCAATAAGGTCGATATGGATATGGAGATTTCCCGGAATAAGAAGCTTTTTAATGTTTTCAATAAGCTTTGCGGTATTTGTTTTTCTGTTTATATATGCAAGAGTTTTTTCATTAAAGCTCTGCATTCCGATTTCAAGCTGTATCGAACCTTTTGGCGCAGAATTGAGAATTTCGATGGATTCATCATCGAGGATATCTCCTGCGATTTCAAAATGGAAACAAACGCTTTCAGGAATACCTTTTCCAAATTCGGAAATTACAAAGCGCCAGAGTTCTTTTGCTCTTGCTTTATTTGCGTTAAAGGTTCTGTCAACAAGTTTAACGGTTTGCGTACCGCTTTTTGCAAGAAGGAGCATCTCTTTTTTTGCTCTTTCGATATCAAAAAATCTTACTCCACCGCATCTGCCTGAAAGGCAGAAAGCGCATGAATAGGGACAGCCTCTGCTTGTTTCAAGATAGGCGATTCTTCCGTGAAGAGCATCAAAATATTCTTCACAATAGGGAGAAGGAGGTTCACCTTCTGCTATATAAGGCTCATTTACTATAATTCCGCGGTCTTTTCTATAGCAAAGACCGGGGATAGAAAAATCTGTATTATAGTTAAGAGAATCGCAAAGGCGAGCAAACGGATATTCTCCCTCGCCGGAAATGATATAATCGCACCAAGAAAACTCCAAAAGAACTTCTTTTGGATTATACGAAACTTCCGGTCCGCCAAGAACGATTACAGAATCCGGAAGAGCATTTTTTAACGTTTCACCAAGGGTTTTAATTTGATTTATGTTCCATATATAACAGGAGAGACCGATTATATCCGGCTTTTCTGTAATAATGCGTTCTGCAATTTTTTCGTAAGGTTCGTTTATCGTTCCTTCAATAACCTTTCAGGTATAATTTTTTAAATCGGAGTAAGCTTTGATACCTGCGGCAAGACACCAG